>JBIIBX010000218.1:0-10456 GCA_044239185.1 Schleiferiaceae bacterium
AAAGGCGGTAACATTCCCCGTGAATTTGTTCCAGCCATTGAAAAGGGCTTCAAAGAATCCATGAAGAACGGTCCTTTGGCCGGGTATGCATTGGACAGCATGAAGGTAACCTTGTCCGACGGTTCGTTCCACCCGGTTGACTCGGACGCCCTTTCTTTTGAATTGGCGGCAAAAGCAGGCTTCCGCGAGGCAGCCCGTCGTGCGAATCCGGTTATTCTAGAGCCTGTTATGAAGTTGGAGGTAGATACTCCAGATACAAGCATGGGCGATGTGGTCGGTGACCTGAACAAGCGCCGCGGCCAAGTAGAAGGCATGGATTCTAAACTGGGTGCTGCCATCATCAAGGCCAAGGTGCCATTGAGCGAAATGTTTGGTTATGTAACCGCATTGCGCACCATCACTTCAGGCCGTGGAAGTTCCACCATGGAATTCAGCCACTACGCTGAAACCCCTAAGAACATTGCTGACGAGGTAATCGCCAAAGTCAAAGGAAACGCTTAATCTTCACCGTGATGAGTCAAAAAATTCGCATCAAATTGAAGTCGTACGACCACAACCTTGTGGACAAGTCGGCTGAGAAAATTGTTAAGACGGTGAAGAGCACCGGCGCTGTTGTCAATGGACCCATTCCATTGCCTACCAACAAGCGCATCTACACGGTACTGCGTTCCCCACACGTCAACAAAAAAGCCCGTGAGCAGTTCGAGCTTTCCAGCTACAAGCGTCTGTTGGATATCTACAGCTCTTCGAGCAAAACCATCGATGCCCTGATGAAGTTGGAACTTCCCAGCGGTGTTGAGGTAGAAATCAAAGTGTAATCGTTTTTCATTAATAATTAATAGTTCTGAATCATGCCTGGATTAATTGGCAAAAAAATCGGAATGACCAGCATCTTTGATGCGGATGGTAAAAACTATCCGTGCACAGTGCTTGAAGTGGGTCCCTGTGTGGTTACCCAGATCAAGACCCAGGATGTCGATGGTTACAATGCCGTGCAGATTGGATTTGGCGACGTAAAGCGTCCCATCAAAGCTGCCGCCGGCCACGCTGAAAAAGCGAAAACCAATGCAAAATCCAAGTACGTGGAATTCCGCGACATGGAGACTACCGGTATCGCCCTCGGCGATGTCCTTCCCGTTTCGCTTTTTGCGGAAGGTGAATTTGTCTCTGTGGCCGGCACTTCCAAGGGCAAGGGTTTCCAGGGCGTTGTAAAGCGTCATGGATTTAGCGGTGTGGGTGAAGCCACCCACGGTCAGCACAACCGTTTGCGCGCACCGGGTTCGATCGGTGCGGGTTCGGATCCCTCTCGTGTATTCAAAGGAATGCGCATGGCGGGTCGTACCGGCGGTGACAACGTGAAAATTCAAAACTTGCAGGTATTGAAGGTCGATACGGAGAAGAATTTGTTGATTGTAAAAGGTTCTGTTCCCGGAGCCAAGCAGTCCATGGTAATTGTTGAGAAATAATGGAACTGAACATTCTTTCCTCCCTGGGCAAAGAGACGGGTCGCAAGGCAACCCTGAACGATAGTGTTTTTGCTATTGAGCCCAACGAACATGCTGTTTACTTGGATGTAAAGCAGTATTTGGCGAACCAACGTCAAGGTACACACAAGGCCAAGGAGCGCGCTGAAATTGCTCGCACCACCAAGAAAGTACACAAGCAGAAAGGAACAGGTGGCGCACGTCACGGTTCCATGAAGTCTCCTATCTACCGCGGTGGTGGTCGTGTATTCGGTCCACGTCCTCGTGATTACAGCTTCAAATTGAACAAGAAGGTGAAAGTGTTGGCTCGTAAGTCTGCATTGAGCATCAAGGCTTCCAAGCAAAGTTTGGTGGTTTTGGAGAACCTTTCTTACGACGCTCCAAAGACCAAGCAATTTGTTTCTATGATCCAGGCTTTGGGCCTCCATGGAAAAAAATCCCTTGTAGTGCTTGGAGATTCAGATAAAAACGTATATTTGTCGTCCCGCAATTTTGAGGGCTCAAATGTTATAACTCACTCAGAATTAAACACATACGATATTATGAATGCCGGTGTGATTGTTTTGGTAGAGTCCTCGATTGAGAAAATTGAAACTGCATTAAGCGCGAAATAATGGAACATATCCTGATTCGCCCGATCATTACCGAAAAGGCCGCCGCGGCCAGTGAGAAGCAGAATTGCTACTCTTTTGTTGTTGCAAAAGACGCAAACAAGCTGCAGATCCGCAAAGCGGTGGAGGCCAGTTATGGGGTGACGGTAGAAAGTGTTCGTACCAGCATCGTGGCAGCTCGCCACGTAGTACGCTTCACCAAGAGCGGCATTTTGGCCGGCAAGAAGTCTTCGTACAAGAAGGCCGTGGTTCAAGTGACCACCGGTCAGACCATTGACATCTATAGCAATCTGTAAGCCATGGGGGTACGTAAACTAAAACCCATTACACCGGGACAGCGTTTCCGGGTAGTGAATGACTTCAAAGCCCTCACGCCTGGCGTAGAGCCTGAGAAGAGCTTGTTGGTTTCTAAGAAGAGCCGTGGAGGTCGTAACAATACAGGCAAAATGACAGTACGCTACCAAGGCGGCGGTCACAAGCAACAGTATCGTTTGATCGATTTCAAGCGCGAGAAGTTGAACATTCCTGCAACCGTAAAGTCGGTAGAGTACGATCCCAACCGCAGTGCATTCATCGCTTTGATGGTGTATGCGGATGGCGAGAAGCGCTACATCCTGGCTCCGAATGGTGTTACTGTAGGCATGAAGCTTGTAAGCGGTCCTGGTAACGCTCCTGAGGTTGGAAATGCTTTGCCGCTTTCTGATTTGCCTTTGGGTACTGTGGTTCACAACATTGAAATGCGTCCTGGTCAAGGGGGTGTCATCGCTCGCTCTGCGGGTGCTTTTGCCCAATTGGTTGCTCGTGATGGAGGTTACGCGGTTTTGCGCATGCCTTCTGGAGAAACCCGCATGATTTTGGTTACCTGCATGGCGACCGTAGGAGTGGTAAGCAACAGCGACCACGCCTTGGAAGTTTCAGGTAAGGCAGGCCGCAGTCGTTGGAAAGGCGTTCGTCCTCGCACCCGTGCAGTAGCTATGAACCCTGTGGATCACCCGATGGGTGGTGGTGAGGGTCGTGCGACCGGTGGTCACCCCCGTTCACGCAAAGGCATTCCTGCAAAAGGGTACAAGACGCGTACTCCGAAGAAGGCCAGCAATCGTTACATCATTGAAAAACGCAAGAAATAAGCCATGGCTCGTTCACTAAAGAAAGGACCTTATATCCATTACAAGCTTGAGAAGCGGATGATGGACAATGTTGAGTCGGGCAAGAAGACTGTGGTGAAAACCTGGTCACGCGCCTCCATGATTAGCCCAGATTTTGTTGGTCAAACAATTGCTGTGCACAACGGCAAGGCCTTCATTCCGGTCTATGTAACGGAGAATATGGTGGGTCACAAGTTGGGAGAATTTGCCCCAACACGTACCTTCCGCGGCCACGCTGGTAATAAGAAAGACAAAGGAAAACGATAAGCCATGGGATCTCGTAAGTACAATTCCGCGGAAGCCCGCAAAGAGTCACGCAAGAGCGTGGCCATGGCTTCTTTGAACAATTGCCCTACCTCTCCACGTAAAATGCGTCTTATGGCGGATTTGATTCGCGGCATGGCGGTTGAAAAGGCCTTGTTTGTTTTGAAATACAGCCCCAAGGAGGCTTCAATTCGCTTGGAAAAGCTCTTGCTTTCTGCATTGAGCAACTGGCAGACGAAGAATCCTGAGGCGCGCATGGAGGACAGCAACTTGGTTGTTGAGTCTGTGATGGTTGACGGAGGCCGCATGTTGAAGCGGATTTCTCCAGCACCTCAAGGACGCGCTCACCGCGTCCGCAAGCGCTCCAATCACGTAACGATTGTAGTAGGTAGCAAGCAAGTCATCACCGAAAACGCTGAAGCATAAGAAATGGGACAAAAGACTAACCCCATCGGCAATCGCCTTGGATTCATCCGAGGTTGGGAATCCAACTGGTATGGTGGACGTAACTACGCCGATAAATTGGCGGAGGACGCACAAATTCGCAAGTATCTCTATGCTCGTTTGACCAAGGCAAGCGTTTCTCGTATTGTCATTGAGCGCACTTTGAAGGTTGTTACCGTGACTGTAGCTACGGCTCGTCCAGGGGTAATCATCGGCAAAGGCGGTCAAGAAGTTGACAAGTTGCGCGAAGAGTTGAAGAAGTTGACTGGAAAAGAAGTACAGATCAACATCTACGAAATCAAGCGTCCTGAGTTGGATGCCAAATTGGTTGCAGATAGCATTGCTCGCCAAATTGAAGGTCGTATCTCCTTCCGCCGTGCCATCAAGATGAGTATGGCTGCTACCATGCGAATGGGAGCAGAAGGAATCAAGGTGCAAATCTCTGGCCGTGTGAACGGTGCTGAAATTGCTCGTTCTGAGAAATTCAAAGAAGGCCGTACTCCCTTGCACACGTTCCGTGCGGACATCGACTACCATATCTCTGAAGCCCACACGACATACGGTCGTATTGGTATCAAGGTGTGGATCATGAAAGGCGAAGTGTACGGCAAGCGCGACTTGTCCAACTTACTCGGCCCAGCCAAGAAGACGGGTCCAGGTTCCAACGAGGGTGATCGCGGTCGTGATCGTGATCGCGATCGTCGTCCCGCAGGTGCAGGAGGTCAAGGCCGCGATCGTCGCGGAGGTGCAAAGAAATAAGTAGAACGCCAAAGAAGCTAAGCGATGTTACAACCGAAACGCACGAAGTTTAGAAAGCAGTTCAAGGGCCGCATGAAGGGCAATGCCCAACGCGGTACCACGTTGGCGTATGGATCTTTCGGCATCAAATCGTTGGAAAACGTTTGGATGACCGCTCGTCAAATTGAAGCCGCACGTATTGCTGCTACCCGTTATATGAAACGGGAAGGCCAGTTGTGGATCCGGATTTTTCCGGACAAGCCTGTCACCAAGAAGCCATTGGAAGTCCGTATGGGTAAAGGTAAAGGTGCAGTAGAATATTGGGCAGCTGTGGTTCGTCCGGGCCGCATGTTGTTTGAGTTGGACGGAGTTCCTGCGGATATCGCCGTGGAAGCGCTTCGTTTGGCCGCCCAGAAATTACCGGTAAAAACCGCGCTGGTTGTCCGTCGCGACTACACGGAAGCCTAATCCTTCTTTAGATCATGAAAGCAGCAGAAATTAAAGCCCTTAAGGACGCCGATTTGGCGGTCAAAGTGGCCCAGGTAAAAGAGGAGTTGTTTCGTATGAAGCGCACTCACCGGATGTCTCCCCTGGAGAACCCGATGCGCATTACAGCGACGCGCAAACTGGTAGCCCGTTTAACCACCGAGTTGCATCAGCGCAAGAACCACTAAGAGTTAGAGCAATGGAAAGAAATTTGCGCAAAGAGCGGATCGGTATTGTAACGAGCGCCGCTATGGAAAAGGGCATTACGGTAAGTGTTTCACGTCGCGTGAAGCACGGTAAGTATGGAAAGTTTGTGTCATTCACGAGCAAGTTCCATGCCCACGACGAGAAAAACGAGTGCACCAAGGGCGACACGGTTCGTATCATGGAAACTCGTCCGTTGAGTAAGACGAAGAACTGGCGTCTTGTAGAAATCATTGAAAAGGTAAAGTAAGATGTTACAGCAGGAATCCCGTTTGCGTGTGGCAGACAATACCGGTGCCAAAGAAGTTTTGGTTATCCGTGTCTTGGGCGGCACCAAGCGTCGTTACGCCAGTGTTGGAGACAAGATTGTGGTGACCGTTAAGGACAGCACACCGTCTGGCAACGTAAAGAAAGGCCAGGTATCTACGGCCGTTGTAGTTCGCACCTCCAAGGAGGTTCGTCGCGCCGACGGTTCGTACATCCGATTTGACGACAACGCATGTGTGTTGTTAAATGCTGCCGGTGAAATGCGCGGTACCCGGGTTTTTGGACCTGTTGCCCGCGAGTTGCGCGACAAGCAGTACATGAAAATTGTTTCTCTGGCACCTGAGGTGCTTTAAGTATAGAACGATGGCGAAGTTTCATATCAAAACCGGCGATACCGTTATGGTGATTGCAGGTCAGTCCAAGGGACAGACCGGTCGCATCATTCGCATGATTCCTAAGCAGCACCGCGCTGTAGTGGAAGGCGTTAATCTCGTGACCAAGCACCAGAAGCCAACGGCATCCAGTCCGCAGGGCGGTTTGTCTCAAATGGAGGCACCGTTGCATGTCAGCAACTTGATGTTGATTGATCCCAAAACGGGAACTCCTACCCGCGTGGGAATGAAAATTACTGATAAAGGCCAGAAGGTTCGCGTTGCGAAGAAATCCGGCGAGACGATTAAATAATGGAACAGCGTTTGAAAAGCATGTACCGGGACAAGGTAGTTCCGGCTCTGCAAGAAGAGTTTGCCTACAAGAACATCATGCAAGTTCCCCGCTTGCAGAAGATCGTTTTGAGCCAGGGCATTGGTGCAGCCGTTACCGACAAGAAGTTGGTGGAGTACGCGGTAGAGGAAATGACCATTATCGCTGGTCAGCGCGCCGTGTCTACCAAGTCTAAGAAGGACATTTCGAACTTCAAATTGCGTAAAGGCATGCCCGTAGGGGCGCGTGTTACGTTGCGTGGAGAGCGCATGTATGAGTTCTTCGATCGTTTGTTAACCGCCAGTCTTCCCCGTATCCGCGATTTCCGTGGTGTTAAAGAGGGTTTTGATGGCCGCGGCAACTTTACGTTCGGCATCACTGAGCAAATCATTTTCCCGGAGATCGATATCGATAAGGTGAACCGCATTGCCGGTATGGACATCACCTTTGTCACCTCTGCACACACCGACAAGGAGTGCAAGGCGCTGATTACGGCTTTTGGATTTCCGTTTAAAAAATAATAAAAGGACCCGTGGCAAAAGAATCCATGAAGGCCCGCGAGGCCAAACGTGAAAAGTTGGTAGCCAAATACGCTGCAAAGCGTGAAGCATTGAAGGCTGCTGGCGACTATTTGGCTTTGCAGAAGCTTCCTAAGAATGCATCTCCCGTGCGTTTGCACAACCGGTGCAGCCTTACTGGCCGTCCGCGTGGCTACATGCGTCAGTTCGGTATCTCCCGCGTTACGTTCCGTGAAATGGCGAACATGGGCTTGATCCCTGGTGTGAAAAAGTCCAGCTGGTAATAATCGAATTAAAGGGAACGACGTTATGAATACCGATCCGATTGCAGATTTCTTGACCCGCATCCGTAATGCGAGTCGCGCCGGTCACACGGTGGTTGAGGCTCCTGCCTCAAAAATTAAGGTAGAGATTGCCCGCATCCTCATGGATCAGGGCTACATCGCTAGCTACAAACTCGACGCCACCGGTCCGCAAGGAGTTGTGAAAGTGGCTTTGAAGTACGACAAAGCAACCAAGACTCCCGTTATCCGTGGAATCGACCGGGTATCTACCCCTGGTTTGCGCAAATATTTTGCCAAGGTGGACATGCCCCGTGTGAAGTACGGACTGGGTATTGCCATCGTGACGACCTCCAAAGGCGTTATGACAGACAAGCAAGCGCGTCTGAGCAACGTGGGTGGAGAAGTCATTTGCTACGTTTATTAATCCCAAGAGTATACTATGTCACGCATTGGTAAAGCCCCGATCCAGGTGCCAGCAGGTGTAGAGATTTCCGTCTCTGGCACCCTGGTGACCGTCAAGGGCAAGTTGGGCACTCTGTCCCAAGAAATTCACCCAGACATTACCCTCGAACAAGAGGGCAGTGTTGTAACGATGCTTCGTGCGAACGAAGACAAGCCGACCCGTGCCAAGCACGGTCTGTACCGCGCCTTGATCAACAACATGGTTGTTGGTGTGTCCACCGGTTGGACGAAGGAGTTGGAATTGGTTGGTGTAGGTTATCGTGCCTCCAACCAAGGACAAGTGTTGGATTTGTCTTTGGGTTACTCCCACACCATTATGGTGCAGCTTCCCGAGGAGGTCATGTTGGAGACCAAGTCGGAAAAAGGTAAAAATCCGTTGATTATTTTGAAATCCCACGACAAGCAGTTGTTGGGTATGATTGCGGCCAAAATCCGCAGCTTCCGCAAGCCTGAGCCTTACAAAGGAAAAGGTGTGCGCTACGTCAACGAAGTGGTTCGTCGCAAAGCAGGTAAATCCGCCGGTAAGGGCAAGAAATAAGCTAGATAGAATATGGCACTCTCCTCCATTGATCGCCGCAATCGCATCCGTCGTCGGATTCGTAAAGTGGTAAACGGAACCGCAGAACGTCCTCGTTTAGCAGTTTTTCGCAGCAACAAAGCCATCTACGCTCAATTGATTGATGACGTTACCGGCACAACTTTGGCCTCTGCAACAAGCGTTTCCAAAGAAGGTAAGGTATTTGAAGGTACCAAGTCTACCCAAGCTTTTGAAGTGGGCAAAGCCATTGCGGTTATTGCTCAATCAAAAGGGATCTCGCATGTAGCGTTTGATCGCGGTGGTTACTTGTACCATGGACGTGTAAAATCCCTGGCCGATGGTGCTCGGGAAGGTGGTCTCAACTTCTAAGCATTTGATATGAAATCAGCACAAAATTCGCGCCGTGTCAAGCCAAGTGGCTTGGAGTTGGTAGATCGCTTGGTAGGCGTTCAGCGTGTAACCAAGGTAACCAAAGGCGGTCGTGCATTCGGCTTTAGTGCCATTGTCGTCGTTGGCGATGAAAACGGTATCGGTGGATACGGACTTGGTAAGAGCAAGGAAGTTTCAGAAGCCGTTACCAAGGGAATTGAAGATGCGAAGAAGAATTTGTATCGTTTCCCCGTTGTAAAGCACAGCATTCCTCACGAGCAGGATGGTAAGTTTGGCGGTGCACGTGTTTTCTTGCGCCCTGCATCCCACGGTACCGGTGTAATTGCCGGTGGTGCAATGCGTGCGGTGTTGGAGTGTGTCGGTATTCACGACGTACTGGCCAAGTCCAAGGGTTCTTCCAACCCTCACAATTTGGTAAAGGCTACCTTTGAGGCCCTTCACCAGTTGCGCGATGTGAGCGAAGTAGCTCGCCAGCGTGGAATTGCCATCACGAAGGTTTTTAACGGTTGATAGCGAAACAGCATGGCCCAGATTAAAATCACACAAGTGCGCAGCACGATCAATCGTCCCGCGCGTCAAAAGGCAACCATGGTTGCTTTGGGAATTCGTAAAATGAACCATTCCGTTGTTCACGAGGCCACTCCCCAAATTTTGGGTATGGTGCGCAAGGTGGAGCACTTGGTAAAGGTTCAAGAAGTAGAACAAGCCTAAACGTTACCGAGCATGAACTTGAATGAATTGAAACCCGCTGCAGGCGCCGTTCGCGCGAACAAGCGTCTGGGTCGTGGTCAAGGATCTGGCCGCGGTGGTACATCCACCCGTGGTCACAAAGGTGCTAAGTCGCGTTCCGGCTTTTCCATCAAAATTGGTTTTGAGGGCGGTCAAATGCCTTTGCAACGCCGTGTTCCGAAGTTCGGTTTTACGAACCCAAATCGGGTGGAATACCGTGCGATCAACTTGGACGTTTTGCAAACGTTGGCTACCGACAAAGGACTGGACCGCATTGACGCTGCCGTTTTGATTGCGAATGGCCTGGCGAACAAAAACGACTTGATTAAAATCTTGGGTCGTGGAGAGTTCACCGCTAAAGTGTCTATTTCAGCCCACAAATTCAGTGCTTCAGCTGTACAAGCCATTGAAGCGGCTGGAGGAACCATTGAGCAAGCCTAATTGAGATTCCCATGAAGCGTTTGATCGATACCTTCCGCAACATCTGGAATATCCAGGAACTGCGCGACAAAATTTTGTTGACGTTGGGACTCTTGTTGGTCTATCGCCTGGGTTCCAACGTGGTGTTGCCAGGAATTGATCCTACCTCACTGACAAAGCTGCAAAGCCAAGCCAGTGAAGGTCTGATTGGAATCTTGAACGCCTTCTCTGGTGGGGCTTTTGCCAATGCCTCTGTTTTGGCTTTGGGAATTATGCCGTACATCTCGGCTTCCATCTTGATTCAACTTTTGGGTTTGGCGGTTCCGTCAATCCAAAAGATGCAGAAGGACGGCGAAAGCGGCCGCAGGAAGTTGAATCAAATTACGCGGTATGTCACCATTGGGGTTGCCTTGTTGCAAGCACCAGGTTACATCACCAACTTGATGTACCAAGGGGTTGGCTTGACGCTTCCCACCTCGACGTTCTGGACGTTGGCCTTGATTACATTGACAGCCGGTACCATTTTCGCTATGTGGCTGGGTGAGCGCATCACAGACAAGGGTATTGGCAACGGTATCAGTTTGTTGATCATGATTGGAATCATTGCCCAGCTCCCTCAGTCCTTTTTGCAGGAGTACGTGAAGCAGGTAAGTGAATCTGGAGGGGGAATCGTTGTTTTCCTTTTGGAATTGGTTGCCCTTTACTTGGTCATCTTGTTTGCCATAGCGATTACCCAAGCGGTGCGTCAAGTTCCTTTGGAGTATGCAAAG
>JBIIBX010000209.1:0-2549 GCA_044239185.1 Schleiferiaceae bacterium
TTTCAGCCGGAATTTTGCCGTACCCCCTCACCTTTTTAATGACCGACATTCTCAGCGAGTTCTACGGCAAAAAGAAAACCGACTACGTCGTTTACACCGGGTTTGTGGTGCTTCTTTTTGTTTTGCTGGTCATTTACTTGGCCGAGATTTTTCCGGCTATCCCGGGTTCACCCATGGGCGACGTGGCTTTTGGGGAGGTTTTCTCCAACAGCACGCGCATCATTTTTGCGTCCATGGTGGCCTATTTGGTGGCCCAATTGATTGACGTCCGCTTGTTCCATTTTTGGAAATGGGTGACCAAAGGAAAACACCTGTGGGTCCGCAACAACGGTTCCACCATGATTTCTCAGCTTATAGACACCGTTTTGGTTATTGGCATCATTTTCTACGACCGGGAACAACCATCGGTCATCTTCCAGTACATCCTGGACGGATGGTTGTTTAAGGTGATTATGGCTGCCTTGGATACCCCGTTCATGTATGCCGCTTCCTGGTGGTTTCGGTCCAAGTTCAATCTGGCCGAAGGGGAAGAACTGGCCTGGGCCAGCGAGGATTGATAAACTGCGTTTCTTGAACGCGCGGTGTGCTTCCGGCGGGAACCTGACCTAAGCCAATTGCATCCGGACTTCGTGGCCCTCGTGGCCGCGTACGTTAAAAACCGACTGGTCGTCGAACAAAAGGTACTGGCCCCGGATTCCAGTGAGTTTGGCTTCCCACGAAGGGGTCCGGTCCAAGCCGCGGGCCGTTGCCTTTTGGGGGTAGTGCAGCACCGGGTAGTGAACGTTCCACGGTTGCGCATCGGGTTGTACCCAGGGTTGCCATTCGGGAGCGAATGTTTGAAGGGCCTTTTGGCGTTCGTCGGGCCAGTGAAGGGAAGGTGCCCTTTTGCCTGTCACCATGGACTGCCACTGGGTTTTGTCTGGGAAAAATTGCTTCAGGTGCACCTCCAGCAGGCCGGCTTCGTACCGGTTGGTGGTGACCGCTACCACAAGGGCTTCGTCGGCTCCTTGGTCGAGCCAGCGGGTTTCCTTTTGGTGGGCCCGGGTGACGCCTACTTTGACGGCACCGGTGTGGGCCAGGTACACCACATGGGGCTGCAGCTGCAGGGCTTTTTCGTATTCGAGGTTGCGGTCTTCAATGCCCAGATGGGCGGTGCTTTTTTCGGGGCTAACCATGCTCGCACCGGCGGCTGGGTGGCTGTAAAAACAAGGCGTGCAGTACCCCATGCGAAACAACGAAGGAACATCTTGTTGGCAACCGTTGCAGACCTTTCTTCCGGTGGCCGAAATGCGGATGGTTTTGCCCAAGAACTGGTCCACGGCCAAGGGGAAATCTCCTGCATCCAGGTAGTAACGTGCTGTGCCTTCAACGGCCAAAACACGCATTTTTTTGAGGAGGAAAACTTGGTCCATGGGTTTTGTATCTTGCGTAGATAAATGTACGGAAGTCTGTGTTGCTCGCACCCCTAAACCGCGCCCTTTTTTGGCATTTGAGCCGACGCCTTCCGGCATTGGACCAAGCCTTGGCTCAGCCTTTGGAGCACCAACGATCCGAGTGGGAATGGTTGATGTCTTTTGGCAGGCGCTCCCAGTACGGAGAAGCGCACCGGTTTTCTTCCCTGCATACGCCAGAAGCATGGCGCAACGAGGTGCCCTTGGTGGAATACGACGAGGTGTTGCCGTGGATTGAGAAGGCCATGGACGGAGCACCGGACCAGCTGTGGCCCGGACAAGCCAACTGGTTTGCCAAAAGCAGCGGAACCACCAGCACACGCAGCAAGTTCATTCCCATTACCCAAGAGAGCTTAGACCGAAACCACTACGCTTCGGGGCAGGACCTCTTGGCCCTTTACCAGCGGTGGGAGCCGCAATCCCGCTTGTTTGAAGGCAAATCCTTGCGGCTGTCTGGGCACCTCAACGGGAACCCCAATTCACTCATTTCCTGCGGTGACTTGTCTGCCATTCTCACCAAAAACTTGCCTTCGTGGGCCAGTTGGCGGTCTTGCCCGAATTTGGAGGTGGCCCTTTTGGAAGATTGGGACGAAAAAATCAACCGGACACTTGAGCAAGCCCTCCAGGAAAATGTGACCTCCTTGTTTGGGGTTCCCTCCTGGTTGCTGGTGCTGCTACGTCGGGCAAAAGAAACAACCGGAGCCAACAACTTGTACGAGATTTGGCCCAACATGGAGCTCTTTGCACACGGAGCCATGAATTTCGCTCCGTACCGCGCGAGCTTTGAGGCCCTTTTTCCCGGAAATCGGTTGCGTACGTTGGAAAGTTACAACGCGACCGAAGGGTACTTTGCGGTGCAAGACCTGCCGGGGGACCTCGGAATGGCCTTGCTGCCTCACCGGGGCATTTACTTTGAGTTTATCCCGATGTCGGCCTACCGCGGTGTGAATTCGCAGGCCGTCGGATTGGAAGAGGTCGAGTTGGGCGAAACGTATGCCGTGGTTATTAGCACACCCGGTGGATTGTGGCGCTACCTGCCGGGCGATACCGTCCGGTTTACGTCGCTGCGTCCGTACCGAATCGCATTTGCGGGACGCA
>JBIIBX010000210.1:0-2547 GCA_044239185.1 Schleiferiaceae bacterium
TGCGCTGTACACTTTTGAACGTGTGGTTGAAGGAACGAAGGTTTCTGCGTCGGTCTGCGGCCATTTGCTGCATGGCCATTTCTACGCGTTGTTCCAGGGGATCTGGAGCGGAAGCAGGACCTGCATAGTCTTCTACGGACTGCGGGGGGGTGGTGACGGTTTTTACCTCAAAACGAAGGTGGGCAGGTACCGGCGGCTCAGCGGGCGCGGCTGGAGCGGATTTGCGCATTCCCAGGGCTTCTTCCAGGGCCAACAGCTCGTCCAAGGTGTGGCGCTTGATGCCGTCCGAAGCCTCGGGGGCTTCTGCTACGGGGATGTTCTCGGTGGCATCCTCGGCGGTCACGTCGTTTGCTGCGCCAAACGGGGATGCAGACAAGGGAAGGTCCCATTCCATAACGGCGGCGCCCGACTGCTTCAAGTCAATGGCCTCCTGGGCGCCCAAGTCAAAGGGGGAGACGAATTCTACCTCGTGGGTAGGCTCTTCGAGGTCAGTTGCAGGAGCTACGTCCCGAATGACGAAGTCGTCAAAGTCAAACAGGCTGGGCGCGGCATCCATTTGGAAGGTGGCGGTGTTTGCCGGGCTGCGTTCTTCCAGCGGGGCTGAGAAAGAGGGAGTTTCGACGTTAGCAACGTCAGCAAGGGCGGCTGCGGGAGATGCGTCCGCTTCAGGCGCAGCTTCCAGGGCACTTTCGGCAGAAGCAAAGGCCAGAGGAGCGTCTTCGGCAACGACATCGGTAGCAGGGGCCATTTCCATTTCCCACGGAGCGGTGGCCACCGCTGCAGCTACCGGTGCGTCGTTTGCGAAGGATTCGACGGAGGCGCGCTCCGTATTCAGGGGGGCGTCAAAAGCGGCCATGCGAAGCGCACGCTCGGCGTCGGCGTCCAGGTTGTGGACCACCTTGGCTTCTTCCTTGGGGGACATGCCCGAGCGGATGGTGTTGGCCTCAAAGCCAGTGGCAATAACGGTCACCTGAACGGCTTGCCCCAGGGTGGAGTCTTCGCCAATGCCCATGATGATGTTGGCCTTTCCGCCGGCTTCGTTTTGGATGAAGTCGTTGATTTCGCCGATTTCGTCAAAGGTGATTTCGTGTTCGTTGGAACCGGAAACAATGAGGAGCAACACGTTTTTGGCTCCTTGAATGCGGTTGTCGTTGAGCAAGGGGCTGTCCAAAGCGCCGGCAATTGCGTCGGTGGCGCGGTTGACGCCGCTGGCTTGGAAGGATCCCATCAAGGCGGTGCCGCTGCCTGCAAGTACCGTTTTGGCGTCGCGCAGGTCGATGTTGGTGCGGTAGTGGTGGGTGATGACTTCGGCAATGCCGCGGGCGGCCGTAGCCAAAACTTGGTCGGCCTTGTTGAAACCGGCCTTGAATCCCAAGTTGCCGTACATCTCACGCAACTTGTTGTTGTTCACCACAATCAGTGAGTCTACCACGCCGCGCAGTTTCTCGATGCCGGCCTCCGCTTGGCGGGCACGCACATTGCCTTCAAAGGCAAAGGGCAAGGTGACAATGCCCACGGTCAGGATGCCCATTTCTTGGGCGGCTTTGGCCAGGACGGGAGCTGCTCCGGTGCCAGTGCCTCCGCCCATTCCAGCGGTAATGAACACCATTTTGGTGTTGGTGGACAAAAGGGCTTTGATTTCGTCCACGCTTTCCAACGCGGCACGTTCGCCAATTTCGGGGTTGGCGCCAGCGCCCATCCCCTCCGTGAGGCTTTGGCCCAGATGGATTTTGGTTTCGACGGGGCTGTGCTCCAAGGCTTGCGCGTCGGTGTTGCACACTACAAAATCGACGCCGTTGATTCCGGCGAGCTTCATGTAGTTCACGGCATTGCTGCCTCCTCCTCCTACGCCAATGACTTTTATCACGGACGAGCGGTTTTTGGGAAGGTCAAAATGCAAACCGGTGGATTGTTCAGGGGGTGTGTGCATGGTAGCTTATTCTTCGTCGATGAACTTGACAAATTTCTGGACCCAGGATTCGAAGAAATTCTGGCGTTTTTGGGGCATGGAATTGGAAGCTGAAGCGTCGTCGGTTTCGGCCTCGTTGGACGGAGTACCTTCGCTTTCAGGCACTTCTGGTTCGGTGTTGGCAGGAGCGTGTCCTCCACCTGCGACGGGTGAACCGAAGGCGGCAGCAGCGGCGTTGGCAGTAGGTGCGCCGGCGGTAAGGGGGGCAAAAGCAGCGTCGTCAATGGACTCCAACTCCGGGTTGGCCACCATGGGGAATTCGATTTTGCTCTCCAAGCCCTTCATCAACAAGCCCACGGCTGTGGCGTAAATGGGGCTGGACAATTCCGCTCCGTCGGCCTGGCCTGCGAGGTGTTCGTTGGGGTAACCGATACGGGTATGGATGCCGGTGACGTATTCCACCAGCTGTTTGATGTGCTTGAGCTGGGAGCCGCCGCCCGTGAGGACGATTCCGGCAATCAAGCGCTTGCGGGGTTGGTCGTGGCCGTAGGCCTTGATTTCCGAGTACACGGCCTCAATGATTTCCACACACCGCGAGTGGATGACCTTGGACAAGGTCTTGAGGCTGATTTCTTTGG
>JBIIBX010000211.1:0-2542 GCA_044239185.1 Schleiferiaceae bacterium
GAATGAACACAGACAGGGCCACCGTTCGAATAAACAAACGGAGAAAAGAAGCGACCAAGTACCGGTCTAGCCGAGGCACCGCGACTTATTTGGTCTTGGGCTCAATCACCGTGAATCCAGGGTACGACGCGCGGTTGAAGAGAACTTTGGCTTTGGAAACCCCGCCATTGACCGCGTACGTATCTACGGTAATGGTGGTTATAACGTCGTTCAGGCCGAATTCTTGGTACGAATACAAGCGCTTGGTAGCCATGTCGATGCCAATCACGATTTCCCGGATTTCGTCGGACGCTTTGGGCTTCATGCGGACGTACTTGATGGTCTTGCCCTTGACCGTTGCGGTACCGGCCCAAGCAAAATTGGAACCGGTCTCGTATTTGGCCAGCAAGGAGGAAGGGGAGAAGGTGCTGCCGTCCTTGCCTAGCGGGCGAACGGTAACTTCTTCGTCGTCTGGAGAAACGATGTACGCCTTGGCTCCGTTCACAAAAATGGACTGCCCATTCCAATCCAAGCGGTAGTTGGCTCCAACTACGGTTACGGTTCCCTTGCTGGAGCGTTTAACGCGGGGTCCGCCGCTCTTTCCAGGAGCGTCCAATGTATTGGTAAAGCCAATCACTTGGTCCGTGTAGGCCTCGGTTTTCACACGAACTTCTTTCAACAAATTCAAGGCTTCCACGTGGGCTTGTCCAAAAGAAGCCATGCTTGTTCCCAAGGTCCACGCCAGGACCATTCCCCATTTTGTTTTCATACTCGTTTATTTTCCTTTCAGTGCATTCAAATGTTGTTCCAAATGGAATTCGTCCGTCATTAAAACTTGGCGGGCCTTGGAACCTTCAAACGGCCCAATGATTCCGGCGGCTTCCAACTGGTCCACCAATCGACCGGCGCGGTTGTATCCGAGCTTGAGTTTTCGCTGCAACAAGGAGGCAGATCCTTGCTGGTGAATCACCACCACCCGGGCCGCTTCTTCGAAATACTCGTCGCGGTCGGACGGGTCCATGGCGCTGCCCGAAGGGCCTCCTTCCAGTCCCACCACTTCCGGCAGGATATAGGGCTCGGCTGGAGCTTTTTGGTCCCCGATGTATTCGCAGACCGACTCCACCTCGGGGGTGTCCAAGAAGGCACATTGGATGCGCACCAAGTCGTTCCCGGCAGAGAACAGCAAGTCTCCGCGTCCGATGAGTTGGTCCGCGCCACCTGCGTCCAAGATGGTGCGCGAATCGATTTTGGAGCTCACCTTGAACGCAATCCGGGCGGGGAAGTTTGCCTTGATGATGCCGGTGATGACATTGACCGACGGACGTTGGGTGGCAATAATAAGGTGGATTCCAATGGCACGGGCCAGTTGAGCCAAACGAGCAATGGGCGTTTCCACTTCCTTGCCGGCGGTCATAATAAGGTCGGCAAATTCGTCGACCACCAAAACGATGTAAGGCAGGTAGCGGTGGCCGTTTTCTGGATTCAGTTTCCGGGCAACAAACTTGTCGTTGTATTCTTTGATGTTCCGAACCATGGCCGTCTTGAGCAAGTCGTACCGCTGGTCCATTTCCACGCAAAGCGAGTTCAACGTATTGATCACCTTGCTGGTGTCGGTAATGATGGCGTCGGAATCCCCGGGGAGCTTGGCCAAAAAGTGCCGTTCAATCTTGTTGTACAGGGTCAATTCGACCTTTTTTGGGTCCACCAAGACAAACTTGACTTCCGACGGATGCTTTTTGTAGAGGATGGAGGCCAAGATGGCATTGAGTCCTACCGACTTACCCTGTCCGGTGGCACCTGCCATGAGCAAGTGCGGCATTTTGGCGAGGTCGGCCACAAAAACCTCGTTGGAAATCGTTTTGCCCAGGGCGACGGGCAATTCAAAACCGCAGGTTTGGAATTTCTCCGAGGCCAAAACCGACCGCATGGAAACCACCTGGGCATTGCGGTTGGGGACCTCAATACCGATGGTGCCCTTTCCGGGAATAGGGGCAATGATCCGAATGCCCAATGCACTGAGGCTCAAGGCAATGTCGTCTTCCAGGCTTTTGATTTTGCTGATCCGTATGCCGGCAGCAGGTACGATCTCGTACAGCGTGACGGTGGGGCCAACGGTCGCCTTGATTTTGGCGATGTCGATTTTGTAGTGGCTTAGGGTCTCAACAATTCGGTCTTTGTTGGCTTCCAATTCCTTGGGATCCACCACAATGTCTTGGCTTCCGTAGGCATTGAGCAAGTCCAACGGCGGAATTTGGTAGCCAGAAAGGTCCCTTTTGGGGTCAAAGGCAGACCCCAGAGATCCGTACGTAGGTTCTTCGGCAGGGGCCACCCGGACTGCGGGTGCAGGGATCTCAGCGGTGGCCACTTCCAAAGAAAGGGCTTCCGCTGCAGCGGAGGGTGCCGCGGGTACGTTGGAAACGGGTCCCAGGACCATTTCCAGTTCGGTGGGGGGTACAGGAGGTACCGGAGGAAAAGAAGAAAGCAACACCGGTTCGAGTTCGGGATCCAGTTCTTCTTCTTCTTCTTCCCAGGGAGGGGTTTTCGAGGGCAATGGGCCCCGGGG
>JBIIBX010000213.1:0-2529 GCA_044239185.1 Schleiferiaceae bacterium
TTCCCGTCCAAGGACCATGGTTGCGAGCATGGTGGCTACGTACGAACCGAACAAGTCGGCACCCATACCGGCCACGTCGCCTACGTTATCGCCCACGTTGTCGGCAATGGTAGCAGGATTCCGAGGGTCGTCCTCGGGAATGCCAGCTTCTACCTTGCCTACCAGGTCAGCACCTACGTCGGCTGCTTTGGTGTAAATACCACCGCCTACGCGGGCAAACAAAGCAATGGATTCGGCTCCCAAAGAGAAACCTGCCAAAACCTCCAACGCTTGTGCGATGGGGTACATGCCTTCAAAAACGATGTACAAGGTGCCGAGGCCCAAAACGGCCAAACCGGCAACGCCCAAGCCCATAACGGTACCGCCGGTGAAAGAGACGGCCAAGGCCTTCTTCAAGGAGGTGCGGGCGGCTTGCGTGGTACGCACGTTGGCCTTGGTGGCGATGTTCATGCCAATCCAACCGGCAAAGGCAGAGAAGACGGCACCAATCACAAACGCGATGGCAATGACCCAGTCGGTGTGGTCTTTTACTTTCTCCAATTCGGCAGACCAGCCCAACAAAACAGCAGCAATAACTACAAATACGGCCAAAACGCGCCACTCGGCACGCAAAAAGGCCTGAGCGCCGCGGGCAATGTACCCGGCGAGTTCCACCATATTGGCGTCACCTGCGTCTTGCTTATTGACCCACAGGGCCTTTACGATCATAACGACCAAGCCAATCAGGCCAAGTACGGGAATGAGGGTAGTGATATTTTCCATAGGAAAGAGTGAAAAGGTAGGGTGTTAGTGTTCTTCGGTTTAATTAAGCGTTTTGGTAAGCGACTTCGCGCACGACGGTCTTGACCTGCTCCAAGGAAGGCAAGAAGGCCTCCATCAGGGTAGGCGCGTAGGCCGCCGGGGTGTCAGCGGTGGTCAGGCGGCGAATGGGGGCGTCCAAGTAGTCGAAGGCGCGCTTCTGAACCATGTAGGCAATTTCGGTTGAAATGCTGCCCAACGGCCAAGCCTCCTCCACACACACCAAGCGGTTGGTCTTTTTAACGGACTCAACGACGGTGTCGTAATCAATGGGGCGAACCGTGCGCAAGTCAATGACCTCGCAGGAAATGCCTTCTTCGGCCAATTGCTCGGCAGCAGCCAAGGCAACTTTGATAATTTTACCAAACGACACGATGGTCACGTCGGTGCCCGGACGCTTGATGTCCGCCACGCCGATGGGGATCAGGTACTCCTCTTCGGGCACTTCGCCCTTGTCTCCGTACATCTGCTCGGACTCCATCACCAAAACGGGGTCGTCGTCGCGGATGGCGGATTTGAGAAGGCCTTTCAAATCGTAGGGGGTAGATGGGACGACGACTTTCAACCCGGGGCAGTTGGCGTACCAGCTTTCAAAGGCTTGGCTGTGCGTGGCTCCCAGCTGGCCTGCAGAGGCCGTCGGTCCGCGGAACACAATGGGAATGTTGAATTGACCCCCACTCATCTGACGCATTTTGGCGGCATTGGAGATGATTTGGTCAATCGCGACCAGGGAGAAATTCCAGGTCATGAATTCCACAATGGGGCGCAATCCGTTCATGGCAGACCCCACGGCAATGCCCGCAAAACCCAGCTCAGCAATGGGCGTGTCCAGCACCCGCTTGGGGCCAAACTCGTCCAACATGCCTTTGGAGGCCTTGTAGGCGCCGTTGTACTCGGCCACCTCTTCGCCCATCAAATAGACGTTTTCGTCGCGGCGCATTTCTTCGCTCATGGCTTCTGCCACCGCTTCGCGGAATTGGATAACTCTCATGGTGTTGCGCTTGCTATAAGGTCGGCAAAAATACGGCAAGTGTGCCGTACTTTTGCGAATCGCAGGCCGTCGCCTGCCAAAAAGGCCCAAAAAAAACAATTCGAAGCCCATGAAAATAGTGGTGTGCATCAGCCATGTTCCAGACACGACGTCCAAGATTCAATTCACTTCGGACGGCGCTGCCCTGGACGCCCAAGGCATTCAATTTGTGATCAACCCGCACGATGAATTCGGCCTAACCCGCGCGCTGCAGCTGAAAGAGGCCGGATTGGCCACCCACGTAACGGCCCTGATTGTGGGCGACGCCAGCGTGGAACCCACCTTGCGCAAGGCCTTGGCCATTGGAGCGGACGACGCGGTGCGCATCGACGCCAAGCCCGCATCGAGCAACCAAGTTGCTTCTTGGATTGCCGATTACCTGAAGGGAAATCCGGCAGAATTGGTGATTTGCGGCATTGAATCCATTGACTACAACGGGGGCATGGTTCCGGGCTTGCTGGCCCACCACCTGGGTGCAGCTTTTGTAAACACCTGCATTGGGTTGGAAATCACCGGTCAAACGGCCACGGTGCTCCGCGAAATCGACGGCGGCAAAGAAAAAGTAACGGCTTCCCTGCCTCTGGTTGTGGCCGGCAAAAAGGGCCTGGTAGAAGAATCCGAGTTGCGCATTCCCAACATGCGGGGCATTATGGCGGCGCGCACCAAGCCTTTGGCGGTGGTGGCACCGGCCAACGTGTCCG
>JBIIBX010000214.1:0-2514 GCA_044239185.1 Schleiferiaceae bacterium
GTAGCGCGCCACGAACCGCCCCTTGCGTTGCGGCGCAAGGCGTCTAAAAATTTTGCCACCTGGTGGGCCCATTCGCTGTACCGGCAAGATTGGAGCGGACCCAATGCACCCACCAATCGCCGCATCAATTGGGATTTATTTATCCGGTTCGTTCGCATTCACCCCTTGGTCATGCTCCATATCCCGTACGAAGGAGCCGTGCGATTGGCCGTGTTTGGGTTGGAAATCGTACATTTAAAAAAACCGCTCCGCAAACTGCTGCACCGCTGGTTTCCCAACGTGTTTTTTGAACCAACCCCGTGAGCCTAACCGTCGTCATCCCCTGCTTCAATGCCCTGGACACCGTCCTTGCAGCGATTGCATCTGCACAGGGCGCGGACCAAGTGGTGGTGGTGAACGACGGATCCACCGATCCCCGGGTAGCCGAACAGCTGGACCGCTGGGCCGCTTCCGGCGACTTTCCCGGTTTGGAGATTGTGCACCATGCGGAAAACGCGGGATTGGGAGCCGCCCGAAATACCGGGGTTGAACACGCTCGCCATCCGTGGGTGGCCTTTTTGGATGCCGACGACGTATATATGCCCCATGCCGGCCAAACGTTTGCCGAAGCCTGGAAGGCCTTTTCCGCCACCCCCCGACGCGGACATTGGTTCTACCATCCCGTGCGGGAATGGTCCCCTCCTTCCGCCCCCGGCCGAATCCGGCAGGGAGATGCCGTACAGTCGCCTGCCGATCTGTTCCTGCGCCGTTCTCCCTTGGCGCCCAGTGCCACCGTCTTGAAAACGGAACTCGCGAAACGTTTCCCCTTTCAGACCGACCGCCGCGTTCAAGGAACCGAAGATCTGGATCTTTGGGTTCGCTTGCTTTTTGCCGATTTTCGCCCCATCCGGTGGTCGGAACTCCCCTGGACCGCTTACCGAATGGGGAGCGGGATGTCCTCCGACTTGGCCACCCATGCCGCCAGAATTCGGCTCCAACGCGAACGCTTTGTGCGGAACGGATGGATTTCCTCCAGCGACGTGGAGGCCGCAGAAATGGAGCTTCAACGGCAATTGGGGCGCAGCTACCACAAAGCCGGCCGGTTCCTGAAAGCACGAAAAGCCTACCAAAAGGCAGGCTTTTCCTTAAAAAATAGCTTCTTTAAGCTGTTGGTTGCGCTTCGCATCCGGATGTGACCCCCAGGCATCGCCCGTTGGACACGTCCATCGCTTACAACCGGGTGCGCAATTCGGCGTCCAAGGCGTCCAAAAACTCCTCGGTGTACAAATAGTGTTCTCCGTGGTTCACGGAATTGCCATGCACGCAAACGGCGAGGTCTTTGGTCATTTTGCCGGACTCTACTACGTCGACGCACACTTTTTCCAAAGTCTCGCAGAAACGAATCAGCTCTGCGTTGCCGTCCAATTTGCCGCGGTGGGCCAATCCCCGGGTCCAGGCAAAAATGGAGGCGATGGGGTTGGTGCTGGTGGGCTTGCCTTGCTGGTGCATGCGGTAATGGCGGGTAACGGTACCGTGCGCGGCCTCGGCCTCCAAGGTCTTTCCGTCGGGGGTTACCAAAACCGACGTCATCAGTCCCAGGGAACCGAATCCTTGGGCCACGGTGTCGGACTGCACATCGCCGTCGTAGTTCTTGCACGCCCAAATAAAACCGCCTTCCCACTTGAGTGCAGAAGCCACCATGTCGTCGATCAAACGGTGCTCGTACACAATGCCCGCGGCCTCAAACTGGGCCTTGAATTCGGCTTCAAAAAGGTCTTGGAAAATGTCCTTGAAGCGGCCGTCGTATTTCTTCAGAATGGTGTTTTTGGTGCTCAAGTAGAGCGGCCATTTCTTTTGCAAAGCCAAGTTGAAGCAGCTCCGGGCAAAACCCGCAATGCTTTCGTCGGTGTTGTACATGCTCAAGGCCACCCCGTCCCCCTGAAAGTTGTACACTTCCCAGGATTTGGGCTCCCCGCCGTCTTCGGGCGTAAAGGTCATGGTCAGCTTGCCCTTGCCTTGGATGGTGGTGTCCGTGGCGCGGTACTGGTCTCCAAATGCGTGGCGACCGATGACAATGGGCTTGTTCCAGGTGGTTACCAAGCGGGGCACGTTGGAACAAATGATAGGCTCCCGGAAAACGGTGCCGTCCAAAATATTGCGAATGGTTCCGTTGGGAGACTTCCACATCTGCTTCAGACCAAACTCCTGCACGCGCTTTTCGTCCGGCGTAATGGTGGCGCACTTGATGCCCACGTTGTATTCCCGGATGGCATGTGCGGCATCCACGGTCACTTGGTCGTTGGTGGCGTCGCGGTTTTCCATGCCCAAGTCGTAGTACTTGATGTCCAAGTCGACGTAGGGCAAAATCAATTTATTCTTGATGAAAGACCAAATAATGCGGGTCATTTCGTCGCCGTCCAATTCGACGACGGGGTTGGCTACAGCAATTTTTTTCATGGTGGGGCAAAATTACTCGATATCGAGTTGGAAAATCTCCCGCATTTGGTGCAACAAGGGATTTTTTTCTGCCAAATA
>JBIIBX010000215.1:0-2513 GCA_044239185.1 Schleiferiaceae bacterium
GTCAGATAAACCGATTCCAAAAAGATGTTATTCAATAAGGTTGCGCCTGTGGTATAAGGGACCCCGTTGGGAAATATGCAATGGTTTGCCACAAGACCTGGAGCGTAACCGTAGGCACCAGTCGTACTCGAACCGTTCGACAAACCCGTTACAAAACAGTTGCTAATGGTGCAGTTTCTCGTCAGTCGGTACAACGAAATATTTGCACTCATGGATACTTGCGCATACATGTAAACATTTACCCACGAATTCTTGATAATCCAGTTCAAACCAGACATGGAAACACTTCCTTCGCAGCGGTCAATGACCAAGTCCCGAATGTAGTTATAACTCCCAACGTTGACTGAACCAAATTGCAACCCCACCAACATCGAACCGCGGATGGCTTTGGGCAAAGTAGGAAGTACTTTGATGGAGTCGAACGTAATCGTTCCAACCTCTGTATTGTAGTTGTACCGATTATTGGCCAAGTTGTAACCGGCACCTATTACGCACAACTTGCGGTCAATGGTAAAGTTTCCGTAGTTGATGGGACTGCCATGCAAATAAACGGTATCTCCTGGATTGGATGCTGTAATAGCAGTCTGCACATCGCTGTATTGAGCGCTGTTCGGCGCGTAATTGGATACGGTACGAACTTTTGCCTGTATGGTAACACTGCCACCAACGGCAAGGATGGAAAGAAGAAAGAGACGAAATTTCATGGCTTTTTTAATTGATTTCAACGATCAAAATTAGAAATTAATTACGAGGTAATTCACTGCTATTCTTTTGATTTAATATAAATTAAAGTTGTAAATAACCAATTTTTTTAAGCATAAAACAATACCTAACATTCGTTATTTTAATACCTATGAATCGGTATTTTTACGCGAAAATTGGAAACCAAATCGCGCTAAAAAATTGGCGTGAGCTGTTCGTACAAAATTTGACGGCTGTCTACCGCATCCGTCACAGCGTTAAAATTGTGTTAACTTGTTCCCGTGAAACCGTTTGTACCCTTACTCGCAGCAGGCCTCTTGTTGGTCGGCTGCAACGCCGCCCGCGTGGTCGCTCCTTTGGAAAAAGGAGAATGGCGTGCAGGAGCCGCCTTGGGCGGACCGCAGATCAACGACGCGCGCCTTCCTTTGATGTCTATTTACACGGCCCACGGCGCCACCGACCGGCGCACCGATTACGTCGGGCTGCAGCTCATGACGGCAGGATTCCAGTCGCTTCAAATGGATGCCGGCAGCCTGTTGCGGATTTCTGCCCCGGGGCAAAAAGGCAGTTGGACGCCGGAAGTCAATGCCTTTGGCGGCGGCACGCTGCTCGTCGGATTTCGCGACGGCGCCACGCGTATTTACCCCAACGCCGGGCTCCACACCGTTTGGAACCCCGGTTGGGGCTTCAAACCGTATTTGGGAACGGATATTTGGATCGACCCCACCTACCGACTGGCCGAATTCGACCAAGGCACGCTGCTTCACCCCAATTTGCACGGAGGCTTGCGCTGGATTGGCAAACGCTTGGAAGCAGGCGTGGAAGCCAAATGGCTGAATCCCACCCGCACCTTTATGGTTCCGCAGCAAACCGTTCCCACCTTTATGGGAACCGGCGCCCGCGGTCTTTACTTCACCTTGGCCTTCCGCATCCCATGAACAAGACGATTCGATTTGCTGCAGCCGGACTGGCTGCGATTGGGCTGTTTACCGCAACCACCTCCTGCGACGTAGACGCGGCCCTGCTCCGCGGTGCCGCCGAACCCTATGTGTTTCCTCCGGGCGACGCCAACGACCCCTACCGCGTGGACGCAGACAAAATCCTCCAAATGGATTTGGTTTCCTTGGCCGACCCCGCCAACAAGGTGACCGAGGCCACCCTCAAAGGGCTGTACCTGGGCGACCCCGCGGAAATCGCCACAGACACCGTGATTCTTTATTTGCACGGGAACGCCAATTCCATGAATGCCTTTTGGAACGCCCTGCGCCATATGGCCAACCTCGGCGGGCACCACCGCTACGGCGTCCTGTGCTACGACTACCGCGGTTTCGGCAATTCCCAAGGGCCCTCCACCGGAACGGCCAGCATGCGCCAAGACCTCCATGCCGCCCTGCGGTGGCTGAAAGACCGCGGCCTAACCGCAGAACGCCTCGTCGTCTTTGGCAACAGTTTGGGAACCCTCTCCGGCGCCCAAGAAGCCGGCGAGCAAGGGGGACCCCTCAAAATCGACAAACTCGTTCTGGAATGCCCGCAGTCCAATGCGGACGCCTTCTTTCAAGATGCCGTCGGACTCAGTGTACCCGCTTCCCTGGCCACGGATTACCAATTCGACGTGGACGGAAACATGGCCCGCTACCCGGGAGCCCTTCTTTGGATGCACGGATTGGACGACGACGTCGCTCCCATCGACAATGCGAAGTACCTCTACGACGCCCACCAAGGACGCAGCAAGAAGGCGCACCTCCTCGCCGGTGTGGGACACAACGTCCGCGGCGGCTGGGGTGCGGAAAATTGGGGGGCGGCTATTTTGG
>JBIIBX010000216.1:0-2506 GCA_044239185.1 Schleiferiaceae bacterium
TACAAAAATGGAGCGCGCAAGCTCCTCGTATTCAACTGGTGCGGATGGAGCAGCGAACCGGGAAATCGGGAATAATCAACCGCTTGGTGGACTTGGGAACCGGGCACCTGGTGGTGGGAACCGACGCAAACATTGTTTTTGCTCCAGATACCCTCAGGCGCCTGGCCTCCACCCTGCTGCGCCGAAAAGCGGGGGTGGTCGGCGGTCGTTTGGTCTACCGATCGGCATCGGATTCTGAAGCAAATCGGACTTTGGAGGATCTCCCCGCGGGGGCATCGCTCCCACGTGCAACGAAACCCGCCGACGGTTCCATTGCCCAGGAAGAGCAAGCGTACACGGCCTTTGAATCCCGCTTGAAACAAGCGGAAAGCGACCTTTTTGGCGCTGCCATGGGCGTGGAAGGCGGGTGTTACATGGTGCAACGAACCCTGTGGAAACCCATTCCTCCAGCTACGTTCATGGAAGATTTTTTTGTTTCCATGCAGGTCCTCGCAGCGGGTTGGCCTGTTCTGTGGGACGGTCAGGCCTTGGCGTTCGAAGATGTTTCAACAGACCCCCGGGAAGAATTTGCCCGGAAAACCCGAATTTCTTTGGGCAATTTCCAAAATTTAGCCCGGTTCTGGCCCCTTTTGCTCCAAAAACCGGTACCCGTAGGAGTTCTCTTCTTTATGCACAAAGTACTCCGGTGGATGTTCCCTTTGAGTGCACTTTTCGTTTTGGGGTCCGCGGGAAGCGGCCTGATCTGGGGAAATTCGACTGCATGGGATTGGGTGGCGTTGTCCGGCTGGGCGGTTGCAGGGATTTCTTTTCTTTCCTTGTTCGTTTGGCCTTCGCGGGTCCGCAATCCATTGAAACCCGTCGGGTACTTTGTGGCTTTGAATGGTGCATTGCTTTTGGGGCTTTATCGGTACCTTCGCGGCGTAAAATCCAGCGTTTGGACGCCCACCAAACGCACCACGTAATGCTCCATGGAAAACTCCTCTTCTGCTCTTGTGTCTGACCCCATCGAATTGAACCGGATTGAGGAGGCCTTGGAGGCGCTTGCCGCCGGTAAAATGGTTTTGGTGGTAGACGATGCCGACCGCGAAAACGAGGGGGATTTGGTGGCTGCAGCCTCGCTAATCACGCCGGAAACCATCAATTTTATGGCGAAACACGGCCGGGGATTGATTTGTACGCCCCTACCGGAGTCCCGCTGCAGCGAATTGGATTTGCACCCCATGGTGCAGCGCAACACGGACCCCCACCATACTGCGTTTACCGTCAGCATTGACCTCCGTGGAAACGGGGTTACAACGGGAATCTCTGCCAGCGACCGGGCAAAGACCATTTTGGCGTTGGTGGACCCAACGACCCAACCGGATGACTTTAACCGACCCGGGCATATTTTCCCTTTGCGGGCCAAACCCGGAGGGGTTTTGCAGCGCACCGGGCACACCGAAGCAGCAGTGGATCTTGCGCGGCTGGCCGGATTGCCTCCCGTTGGCGTGATTGTAGAAGTCATGAACGAAGACGGCACCATGGCTCGTCTTCCCCAGCTGATGGAAATGGCCAAATCGTGGAACATGCCCTTGATTTCAATTGCAGACTTGGTAGCCTACCGCTTGGCCCAGGAGTCGTTGGTTAAGGAAGTGTACCGAACGGCTGTGGAAACCCCTTCCGGCACGTTCGAAGCCGTCGTCTTTCAACAAAGCGAAGGCCTGGAGCACCTGGCTTTCACCTTTGGGAACTGGGAGGCAGCCGACGAAGTCTTGGTACGCATGCAGTCTGGGGGCGTTTTTGCCGACCCGGTGGACTGGATCGAACGCCGTCCCGAGCACAAGTTGCACCAAGCGTTTGAAGCCATTGCGCAAGCCGGTGCAGGCGTGGTGGTGTGCATGAATGCTCCCGTTGTTCCGCGTTCGTTGGCCGAGAAATTGCAACAGCGTAGCACCGACAACCAACGGCCTTCGTTTGGGGGCGATGCCCGCGACTACGGCATTGGAGCGCAAATCTTGCGCGCTTTGGGCGTTCGCCATGTAAACCTATTGACGTCCCAGCCCATGAAACGCGTGGGAATTGAGGGCTACGGACTGACGATTGTCCGAAACACCCTCTTCAACGATCCTTCCGTCGGCGCTTAAACAGCCCCGACCACGTTTGGGCCTGGGTTCCAAACTCAATGCCTACGCCCTGGGTATAGGGACTGAGTCGGTCCAGTGCAGGGTTGTTGGTGTTGCTGCGGTTAAAAGCACGCGCTTTCCACCGGCCGTCTTGCGTAATCTTGTAATTGACTTGAACGTCGCCCACCAAGCCGCTGGTGCTGTTGCTGGCACCCTGTTTGCCCATGGGAACGTCCAGGGTGGTTTGAACGGCGATGCGGTCGTTGAGGAAGGCCTTGGAAAGGGCCACTTCCAGTTGGTCCCGGGCGTCGGACCGGTTGGAACCCGAGTAGGCCAAGTCGATGGAAATCAGATCGCCCAAGCCCTGGGAGATAAAGTTGGAGAATTGGCTGGCGAGCATTTGG
>JBIIBX010000217.1:0-2501 GCA_044239185.1 Schleiferiaceae bacterium
CGCTACCTGCTGAATTTCAGGGAGCCGAGCGGGGAATTCACCGTTCCGACCCCATGGTGCTCTACCCCCTCGCCGTATCCGGCGGAGATTGGCGCCGGTGCCTGACCGAATACTACCAAACGGGAGCCCACATGGCCGGTGTTCTGCGCGAATTGGCGCCTTTGTCCCGGTCCGTACTGGACTTTGGAGGAGGATTTGGCCGAGTGGGACGCTTTTTGCCCCTTGCTTTTCCCGACGCCGCCCGCTGGATTGTGGATCCCAAGCCCCAAGCTGTTGCGTTCCAAGGCAAGGCCTTTGGCGCCCAAGTACCTCGTGCGGAGGCAATCGCCGATTTGGTCTTTGCCGGTTCCGTTTTCACCCATTTGCAACCGGAGGATGCACGGACTGCGCTGGAACGCATTTTTCAAGCGCTGCAGCCCGGAGGCCTTGCTGTGTTAACAGCACACATCGCTCCGCCCAACAGCCCGTCCTGGGAATCGCATCCTTGGACCGAAGAAACCGCTCTGCCCGAATTGGAGGACTCTTTGTCCAAAGCCTCTTATTCCAGCGTGGTCGTTTCCGATGCCGCGTGGAAGGAACTTCTGCAAACGGTTGGTTTCACTTCCATCCAGAAAACGGACGCCCTGTTTGGAGGAACGCAAGCGGTGTGGGTGGCGAAACGCTAACCCTAACCCTTTACGCTCTTTAGTGTACGACGGCGAGCCGGGTGCGAACGGCCGTTCTTTCGTTGACTACCGCTTGGATCGTGTACAATCCATTGGGCAAATCAAGTACCGACCAACGTCGGCCTTCTGAATCCAAGGGCGACAATTTGCGCTGAATCCCGTCGGCTCCGACAGCTACTACTTCCGTTGCAGAAACTTCCAAACCAAAGCTTTCCTGTGCCGGATTCGGGTAAACAAAGCCCTTCAAGGTCGACTCGTCTGTCCCTGCCGTATTCACTTTCACGACGCGCTTCATGACGGTGGTACAGGTAGTGTCGTATACCGCGAAGTTGATAAGGCCCCGCGTGATGTCGTCGTAGCCGTCGTAAATTTTGGCATCGATCGACGCCGAATCCGACAGGCAAAAGCAATTGGCTTCCAGGTCCAAATTGGCGTTGCCACCATTGGCGACGTTGTAGTCGGTATTTGCGCACAAGCGGTTGTCAATCACCGTAGGGTTTCCGGGCGAACCGGGCCAGAGGGCTTTGCCCACCACAATGCCGGTCTCATTGGCCCCTACCTCGTTGTTGGCAAAGTAGGTTTCGGCGTACAGGCCGGCTCCCAACTCGTTGTTTATAAACACATTGCTGTCGAGTGTGCAGTCTGTGCACTGGTTGATGCCTATAACATTGCCGTCGAACAAATTGGCACGCACCTGGGACTGGAAAGGGTCCATGATGGCCGTAAAGTTGTGCAAAAACTGGTTGCGGGTAAATTTGGCCGGCATGTACCAATACCCCGAATTGAAGTAAAACGCCGTCGTGTTGCTGTCCAACACACATTGGTCCACCCAGAAATTGGGCAGTCCCTGGATGGCACAGCTGCTTTTCCGGAACAAGGAACTCCTTACCACGGAGGGATTGGACGTGACATTGGAGCCTAAAATACCGTAGGTATTTTTATAAAATCGGCAATTGGTCAAGTCCAACGGCGCAGCGATGCGGATGGCGTGCTGGTTGTACTCAAAAACGCAATTGTTCCAGGCAATACGGGTGGAGTCTGTTTGATCTCCATCGATGCCGTTCCATGCGTTTCGAATGTGAAACCGGTTCATTTCCAGCTTTCCGCCTTGGGACTGGAGCACCTTGATGCCGTTCCACGTTACGTTGGTGTCCGCATTCTGGCCTTCGAAAACGATGGGGTCTGCTGTCGTCCCTTGGGCGATAAGCTTTCCGCGAACTTCAATGTACCGCAGGTCCCACGGATTAGAGGCATTGGGCTGAATCCGAACGACCACCCCGGGTTGAATGGTCAAGGTTTTTCCGGGGAAAACAACTACGGATCCGGTAAGAATGTAGGGGGAATTGGCCTTGGTCCAGGTGGTGTTGGCATAGATGCCTCCGCTAAAGTTGGTTTGGGCCGTAGAGGCCAATGCCGCGAAGGCAGCAAGCAGGACAAAAAGCGTTTTTTTCATGGTTCGTCTTGGGGGCTATAATCGCGCCGAAGTATGAACAAAAAACGACGCGCAAAGTTCATGCGCGAGGACCGGCCCTACTTGGTTAGCCGCCGCGTTCTTAAACCGCTGCTTTTTTGGTCCGTCGTGCAAAAAACACGGAAAGCAGTGCGTAATGCAGGGCCCCAGCGAACACAAATCCCAAAATGTAGGTGGGCCACTCGCCTACTACGAACGGGTTGTCCGCTACCGGCTTTTGGGCCAGAAACATGTAGTTCGCTCCGGTAGCATAATTGACCAATCCCACGGGCAGCATAAGCAATACATTGACGCCGAGCATTTTGGCCCATGTCCACCGGTGAATTTCAAAGCGGTGCACAAAGTAGTGGTACAAGGGCACAATC
>JBIIBX010000042.1:0-10077 GCA_044239185.1 Schleiferiaceae bacterium
CCGTTGTCTGCGACCACAACGGCCACGTGGTCCGGCGTGGTTTGCTCGACGGCACCCAGGAATTGCTCCAGCCAGTGCCGACCGTTCCAGTTGAGAATGACGACGGCATGCCGAACGTCTGAATTATCTGCCGCCGCTGCCATTTCCGAAGAAAATGTTGTCCCCAATGCGGGATCCAAAATTCACCCGGTTGGTTCGGCCGGTTTCGTCCGGGTCGTTGGTGAAGTAGGAGCGCTTTTGGAGGACGATTTGCCAGCGCGGGTTGCTGATTTCCCCGATGGCGGTGGAATGGATCAATTCGTAGGCCTTGGTGCCCACTGTCAAGTTGGCAAAAATAAAGACCCGGTTGATTTGGTAGGGGGCGTTGGCGCATTCCAACACGTTGTACTGCCACATTTCGTAAGGGTAGGCGTCGGTTTCAAAGGGGCGTTTTTCCGTGAGGGTAGGGGCCCCGTATTGCAGGTAAATCCGGCCGCGGTCGGTGGCAAATCCCGGAAGGGCCGACGTGGCGAATTCGTTCTCGACCTCGATCACGCGGTCCTGGTAAAAGGCAAAGGCGTCCAAGGCGGTGGCGGGCTGGCGTTTTTCCCAGAATCCCTCCATCCAAGAAAGCAGGAGGGTGTCGTTTTTCTGGAGCAAAAGGGACTCAATTTGGGTGCGTTGGGCGGCGTCCGCAATGGGGTAGTGGGCAGAAATCCACCAGCTGGGGCCTTGGTCTGCCACGCGGTCCCACCACAGGGGGTTGCGCACTTGCCCCGCTTGGATGCGGGTGGTGGTGTCTACCGGTGCCATGCGGTAAAAGGGCAGGGATACGGACCCGTGCACGGTGCCGTCGCTTTTGGTAAACTGCACTTCGGCGCTGTACAAGCCTGAAGGCAAGGCCGCCACGGGAAGAACCAGGGGCTGCACCACCACGTCGCCCTCCAAGGTGTGGGTGAACTTGCGCTGCGTGGAGAAGTCGGGCAAGTCGCGTTGCCGCTGGGTGTCTTTCAGGACCAAAGAAACCAGTCCGCGGTCACCTTTTTTCCACCCGTACGATTCCGCATACACGCTCAATTTTTCGGCATTTTCAAAGAGGGTAGGCGTGCCCCAGCTCAGGAGCGGGATGGCTTGCAGTCCGTACCGATCGAATGCTTTTCCCGTGCCGTCGCCGATGGATTCGGCCAAGAAGGCTTGGGCGGTGCGGGTGCCGTCTACGCGGACGTTCCCCTTCAATTCCAGCGGGGCGGCGGTGTCTCCGTCGGACTTGAACGAAAACCACACTTTTTTCTGGCCGGAATCCAGTCCGACGCTCAGTTTTTGCACAAAGGGTACCGCGGCTCCGGTGCTGCTGGGCGGCACCAAAAGAAGCCGGTCTGCGTACGCCAGGCTGTCCTTTCTGCCGTCTGCATGAAAAACCAAGACGGTGGCGTCTACCGGGGTTTTGGCCACGCACGAGAAATGAAATTCCACGTACCGACGGTTGTCAGGTAGCTTAAAATCATAGGCTTGCACCGAAATAACGGGCAACCGATCTTGGGCTTTGAGGGCATCAATTCCCGCTACCGACAGGGTCCAAAAGGCTGTTTGGACCAAAATTTTACTCCAAAAAGGGGCTGTATTCATTGCATACGAAGATAGCACTCGTATCTTTGCCCCGGAAGAATGGCAGAGTGGTCGATCGCGGCGGTCTTGAAAACCGTTGACTGTAACAGGTCCGGGGGTTCGAATCCCTCTTCTTCCGCCGGCTCCACTGAGCAATTGCGCCCCCATCGGGGCGCTTTTTTTTGGCCCCCGGCGAGCGAACTCGTTCAAGTGCGCTGGGGGGCTAAAAAAGAACCGTCCTAGGGCCTAAGTATTCTTTGGAGAGTGGGGTCCGGCATCGAGAAGATCCCACCCCCACCGTACCTTTGCACCCCATTTAGATCCCCCATGGCCTTATCTTCCTACTTGCAGTCCCGCGCGGCGGGCGTTTGCGAATTGTGCACGGCAAACCAGCCTTTGCAACCGGTTCAACTCGAACAAATGGAAGGAGGAGAGGACGAAATTTCGGTGGCGGTGTGCGCTCCGTGTGCGGCACAGCTCATGCGGAAAGACCCCCTGGATCCTGCGCATTGGTCCGCATTGACCACCACCATGTGGTCCGAACACGCTCCGGTCAAAATTGCGGCCTGGCGCATGCTGAATCGCTTGAAAGACCATTCCTGGGCCGCTGACGCATTGGATTTAATCTACTTGACCGACGAAGAAATGGCTTCCGCCAAGTTGTCCGGGGACCACACCCGTTCTGCCGACGTCGAATTTCACCAGGACGCCAACGGCCACCGGTTGGAACACGGAGACACCGTCGTGTTGATCAAGTCGTTGGACGTGAAAGGCAGCTCTTTGACCGCCAAAATGGGCACCGTGGTGCGAAACATCCGTTTGGACGCCAACAACCCCCAGTACATCGAGGGACGCGTGGAAGGCCAGCAAATCGTGATTTTGACGCAGTACGTCCGGAAGGGGTAAATTCCCCCGTGAGAATCGGCGTGAACCCAACCCCCACTTGGGGTGTTAGGGTACCATGAATCCTGCATTCGCTGCCTTTACCGACGTCCAAAAAGACCGCATCATCCAAATGGCGTGGGAAGACCGAACCCCGTTCGACGCCCTGCGCCTGCAATTTGGCCTGACGCCCGGCGAGGTGGTGGATTTCATGCGGGCCAACAGCCTGCCCAGCAGCTTTCGGATGTGGCGAAAACGGATGAAGGGCCGGGCCACCAAGCACGCCCGGCGGCGGGACCCGTCGGTGCAGCGATTCAAATGTTCGCGGCAACGGGACACCGGCAACCGCATCGCTAAACGGTGAGGCCGAACGTCGGCTGGGCATGACCCGTTTGGGGGTCAGTGCAAACCGTAGTTGATCACCACGCTCAGGTGGTTCAGTCCCACCCGGTTGTACACGTATTTTTGGGGCAAGTCACGCAACCAGGTTCCTTTGTACACCCACAACACCTGCAAGTCAAATCCTTCCAAGAGTCCTTTCAGCGGCCACTGCAGGGAGGCATTTACTTGCCCGTAGGAGGGCATCCCGTATTTGTTGAGGGCAAATTCCGTGACCGCAGGCAAGGCGTAGATTCCCCCGGCAATCCCGAATTGGGCATGGTGCTTGAGATCCAGCGTCCACTTGCCGGTGGCTGCCCAAACGTCGCCCAAACCCTCGTTCCGTTCCCGGGGCAGGAAAGTAAAAAAAGGATCCCGTCCCCACTCGCGCGGCATCAGGTACATCCCGTGGGATGTAATTCGGGTGCCCTGAACGGACCACGACGATTCTTTGTGTTTTTTTCCGACCTGCGCGCCAAACACCCAAGCGATACCGCCCTCCGGGGCATAGGCTTTCAGAGGGTCGGAATGCCCTCCCAGTCCCAATGTCTGTTGGCCAATCCCTTGAAAGGCGGCATGCCAGCCGGCGTCGGACTTCCAATGGAGCTCCACCAACTCGGTACTCCGGGTTCGGTCCCAGGCCATGGCCCATCCTTTGAGCATCCAGGAGGAATGGGGGTTGACGTGCCATTCTTTGTTGCCATTCAACAGGAATGCATGGTCTCCGGCGTTTTCAAATTCCAAATTTTTGGGTGCTCCCGTAGCATCTACCCCGTTGCCAAAAACCGCATTGGACTCCGCCAATCCATACCAGCGCGTGGTGGATCGGGGAGAGACGCCGTTGATCCATCCGCCCTGCCACAGTCCCCATTTGGCGTCGTTTTTTTCGATCCAAAGACCTTGCTCCAGGGTTGGGCGCATGCGTCCATCCTGGGGATTGAAGAAGGGTGTCTGCAGGTGCATCCGCCCAAACCGAGCATGCCACCCGCGGTGTTGCCACCCCACGTTTAGGTCTTCCAGCCGCTCCAAGTCTTCCATTTCGTGGGGATGGGTAACGTCGAACTGACCCAGTTCGTACCGATTGGCGAGTCCCGTGGTAGGGTCTGGGGCGGCCAATTCCGAGGAGCCCAAGTTGAAAACAAAGAACCCCGAAACGTGGGCGTAAAACCCATGAATGGGGGCGGTTTTAAGCCCCAAGCTCCCCCCTTGGGCCAAGGCCCAGTCGTCTTTGAGCACCCCTTGTTGTTGGGTGCCCATGAAAAAACTCCGGGAGGTAAAGGTCCACGTTCCTTTGGTAATGGCCTCGTTTAAGTGGGTCTTGGTTTTGGGCCTCAGGGGCATTCGGGTGGCGGGAGCCGCCAACGAACTGGTATTCCCATGCCGTCCGTGCAAACCGCGGAGGGTATCTGCTGTGCCATTGGGCTGCACAGTCTCCCGCGCAAAGCCTTTGGGAGCAAAGGAAAAGAAGACCAGCGCCCAAAGGACGGTGGGGGAGAGCAAACGGCGCATGGGCTTAGGGACTTAGAAACCAGCTTTGATGTACGACCACCCTTGCATTTGCCGCTCGGACAAGGCCAAAATTCCCGCCGGCACGGTGGTGGTTCCGGGCAAAAGGTCCTCCATGGACCACTTTTTCTCTTTGAGGGTAAATTGGCAGGCGTGAAAGGCAACCCCTTTCTCTTTGAAGCGTTGAATGGTGGAACCGACTCGGCTTTTTTGGGCGTTGAGCATGTCCAGTCCGGGACCGTGGCAAATCACTTCCAACTGGGCCGTGGCATCCGTGGCCAAAATATTGCCCAGCTGACGCATCAAGGCTTTGTGGGCCAAGGTGTCGTTTGTAACAAGCTGGAAAACAATACGGTGTTGCGTTTTGGACTGGGTGTGCTTGGTTGCCGGCTTGCCTAACGGATGCTGAGCAAAGGCACCGGTAAATACCAGAAGTGCAGCCACAAAAAGGACCAGGGGAAAGGAGTGTTTTGGTTTCATGCTGCGAAATTACCGGAAGGTATACGGAACTCCGGTGACTTGAGTCAACAAGTCCTGGGGAGCGTCAAATACCCGGGCATTGCCCTCCGGAGTGGGTGAGACGGGGCTGTTTTGGGCCAAATAGGATTTCAAGGTAGAGTGCAGGGTGTAGGTCGTGTTGCGGGCGTTTTTGACGCCTTTGATGCGGCACAGCATGTCCTGGGGATCCCCGTCGCGTTCGCACGCACTGAGCACATACATGCGTTCCGGCTGGAGAAGCGATCCGGCAATTTGTACCGACTTTACCCGCTGCCCTTTGGGTTTGTAGGCGTAAAATTCCACCTGCATGCCTTTGAATTTGATGACCCATCCCCCAAAACGCTCGTTGGCTTTGGCCGCAAACACATTGTTCAATTCTTTTTCCAGCCAGTCCACGATTTGCTGTCCGGAGGCTTCGGCTATGCGAACGGTGCTGTCCACAGGCAGCATGTCGAACAGATAGCCCTCGGTAATGGGAATAAGTCCGTCGTTTCCGGGAGTGGTGCGGGGTGGGCAGAACCGAAATCCATTGGACAAGACCACATCCACCTCTGGCAATCGCCATTTTAAAGCGTCCAATACCATTTGGTCGATGGGGTTTTCTACCACAAAATAGCGGTACAAAGGCACCTTGCTGGTGCCGACGATGGTTTCAATCATCGGTTTGAACGGGGCTTCCTGGGTCTGGAGCAAGGCAGACAGTGCGTGGTCTGCGGGGTACTGGGTAGCCGAAATCTCGTCCAAGGCATAGGTGGAATCCACCAATTTTCCCGCGTTGAATTGCAGCTCCAGCCGGCCCACAAAAGAGCCAAACGCACCGGGTTCTACCACCTTGGAATAGGCACAAACGATGGGCTCCCGAACGCGTTCGTGGGTATCTCCCCCCAAGATGTAGTCCACGCCGGCGCATTCCGGCAGGTTGGCCAGGTGGATCTGCTGGGACAGCCCCAAGTGGGCCACCACCAAGACGGCCGCGCATTGTTCCTGGTTGCGCAACACGTCTACCCAGTGGGCCATGTTCTCTTCCGGCGCCGTGTACACAATGCCCTTGGAGTAGTTGGGGGACTGCCGCAGGGGGACCAACGGGTCTGTATACCCCAGAAATCCAACTTTGATGCCGTCCACCTCCCAGATGGAGTAGGGAGGGAAAATAAGCTCGCCCTTGGATCCGTCGGGCCGTGCGTGGTACATGTTGGCACAAACCTTGGGCGCATGGAGGCTGCCCAAAAGCTTCTGCATGGCTTGTTTGTAATAAATCACCTCCCAGTTACCGGGAAGGTACAAGTCGTATTCCAGCGCGTTTAAAATGGGAACCAGGGCAGAGCCTGAGGTGGATACCGACAACTGGCTGCCCTGAAACATGTCTCCGGTGTCCACGAGGTACGAAGCGCCTTTCCGACGGGTCTTTTTCAAATACGTGGCCAGGTGGGCATAGCCCCCGGTTTGACGGAATACCGCCCGGTTGTTTTCCCAGAACAGTTCGTCGTGCGGATGGATTTGGCAGTGGACGTCGGTGGTTTGCAGAATTTGAAGCACCGTGTGCCCGTCGGCGGTTTTTAGGGGTTTTCCCGCGGGTCCAGAAGGTCCGGTGGCGGCGTCTTCCAAAGGCGCGGCCAAGGCGGCTGGTCCGCCCACCAAAACGGCTCCGGAGGCCAAAGTGGCCTGCTTCAAGAAAGACCGACGTGATTTATTTTCCATTTTTTCGTGCTTCTGCGGCCGCCTCAATGGGGCCAAAAGGTCCGTATTTGTGTTCTTTTTCGCTGAAACCGTCGGCAAAAGGGCCAAACGGGTGGTCAAACGGTTTTTCTTCGATTCGGGGCCAATCGGCGCGGATGTCCTTGCCCGGCCGCGGTTGGCTGTTCACAAAAGCCGCCAAGTCCCACGCCTCTTCGTCCGTCAAAACCGGTTCTGCATGTTCGACGCCCTGGGGCATGTTGTACTTGACGTATTTGGCAAAATTCGACAGGCGGAAAAGCCCGGCTCCGCTGTTGTAGCTTTTTGCACCCCACAAGGGCGGGTAGGTGTATTCGACCCCGTCGGGTGCCATAACCCCTTGTCCGTTGGCTTGGTGGCACGAGGCGCATTGGGCGGCATACACTTCTTTTCCCCGAGCCGGATCGGCAGGCCGGTTCAAAAAAGCCATTTTTTTCAAGCCGGACCCGGCGGGTTTTTCGCCCTTGGGTACGTCCGTGCCCAAAAATTGAATGTAGGCCACCAGGGCGGCCATTTCGCGGCTGGTGGTGTCCAACGCCTGGCCATTCAAACTGCGCTCAAAACAGTCGTTCACCCGTTTGTAGATATTCTCTTGCTTGCCAGACCGTGCCCGGTACTTGGGGTAGGTGCTGGCCACTGCACTGTAGTTGTTTCCAAAAGGCTGGGTGCCCGCCTTGAGGTGGCAGTTTTGGCAGTTCATGCCGTTGGTAGCCCCAGCGCGAACCGTACCCTTGGGACCAAAATAACGGGCCGTATGGGCAATCAGGTCTTTGCCGTAGAGAATCTCGGTTTTCTCTGGGCCGTCGGGCAAGGCATCCGCATCGGGGCTCGTCCAGAGCGATTCTTCGGCCAGCATAGCTGCATCGGAAGTCGGGGCATCGGCTTCTGCGGGGTCTGGCTTCCACGCGTTTTGCCAGGCCTCGGAAACCGCTTTCCACGATTGCTGAAACCAAGGAGCAGGAACCGTAAAAACAACCAGATAGACCAGGAGTCCGACGTTAAACAGCAGCAAAAGTACCAGGGTACGCAACAAACCTACCACCCCTTTTGCTTCATCGGGCTTCCCCGGTGCAGGTTTGGAAGGTGCGTCGAAATCAGGTGTTCCCATGGGGCAATTTTAGTGGGGGAGTTTGTCGCGCAGGATGCCGTACAGGTACGTTCCCAATACGGCGCTCACAAAAACAACCGCAAAAGGCCAATACCCGTAGCCCAGGTTGACCACAATGGGGCCCGGACATGCACCCGTGATGGCCCATCCCATGCCAAACAGGCTTCCGCCCACCAGCCCTTTGACCAATCCGGGTTCCTTGTCTGCGTATTGGATTGGATTTCCGTCGATGTCTTTGAGTTTGAATCGCTTGATAAGCGCCACGCCAACAGCGCCCAAAACCACAGCCGTACCAATAATGCCGTACATGTGGAAGGACTGAAAACGGAACATTTCTTGGATGCGGTACCAAGACATGGCCTCAGATTTGGCCATGATGATGCCAAAAAAGACACCGAGAAAGAGGAATTTCAAGAATTTCATGGTCGTAGCTTAAAAAAGGAAGGGAAAGAAGACGTGGGTCATCAGCAAGCCTCCTACGAAGAAGCCAATGACGGCAATGAGCGAGGGCAATTGGAGGTTGGACAAGCCGCTGATGGCGTGGCCGGACGTGCAGCCCCCGGCATACCGGGTCCCGAATCCAACCAAAAGACCTCCCAGTACCAGCAACACCCACGTCATGGGGTTCTGGATGCCTTCGGCGCCGTACAATTCCTGGGGTTGCATGCCTTCTGGAGCGGTGAATCCCAAGGCTTGAAGGTCTGCTACCGTGGATGCCGCCAACTGCACGACGTCCGTACCCGGAGCCGTGAGATAGTGGTACGCCACATACCCTCCCAGAACCGAACCACTTAAAAACACAATGTTCCACAATTCCTTGCGCCAATCGAAGTCAAAAAACTTGGCTTTTGGACGCAAAACAGCCGCACACACGGTACGCAGGTTGGAGGAAACCCCAAAGGCTTTGCCAAAAAAGTTCATCGTCAGCATGACGCCGGCAATGAGCATTCCCGAAAACCACCAGGGCCAAGGTTGCAGAATAAATTCCATAAACGGGCAGATTTAAGTTTCGTCAAAAATACCGGAAGTGCCCCCTGTTTTCGTGACCAAGGTCACACAAATCGAAAAAACACGACGGCAACGCTGCCCGTCTCCGCCCTTATTCCCCGGCGACGGCCTGGTCGATGGCGCGCAGGAACGTTGCTACTGGTTGCGCCCCGGACACGGAAAATTGCCGGTTGAAGACGAAGAAGGGCACGCCCCGGATGCCGAATCGGTCGGCCATCTTTAGGTCTGCCAAGGCGTCGTCGGCGTATTGCCCGGTTTCCAGCTGGGCGCGTGCCTCGTTTGCATCCAGGCCGGCTTCAGCAGCCAATTGCGCCAGCGCGGCCAGGTCGTTCAGGTCCCAGCCCCGGGTGAAGTAGGCGTGAAAAAGCAATTCTTTGAGGGCGCTGGCTTTTCCAAACTGACGGGCCCAGTGCAGCAGCCGGTGGGCATCTTGCGTATCCAGAACACGCACCAAGTCGAACCGAAAGTCAATTCCCAGGGCGGCCCCTTGCTCGGTTACTCCGCGGGTGATTTCCTGCGTTTGTTCCAGGGTCCAGCCTTTCTTTTGGGCCAAATGCGGCAGGGAGGGCTGCCCCAGGGCGGTGGGGTCCACGTCGGGATCCAACACAAAAGTGCGCCAGATCCAGTCGGCTTGGACCGATGGACGCTCGGCCAATGCGGCTTCCAACCGGCGTTTTCCCAAGTAGCAAAAGGGACAGGCGATGTCTGAAAACACCTCGATGGTCAGGGGAGTGGGGGACATGGGAACGGGTAAGTTGGTAGGCAAAAAAGCAGAAGCCGAAGCTCTTTACCGAATGCCGATTGCACGCACGGTGGCAGCGGGGCCTTGGTGGAGGGGGCCTTCGTCCAGCACCGGCTGGGCCACCTGCACGGACAGCCCGGAGAGGTCCGCAAAGTCGGATTCCAGCATTTCGGGGGTGTAGAGCCAGGCGGGGTCTTTGGGGCCGCCGCTGGTCAGGGGGATTTGTTCGGGCCGGAAGCCTTCCAGAAGGAGTTTGCCTCCGGGTTTCAAGGCATGTGCACACTTGGCGTGGAGGGAGGAACGGAGCTCCGGTGGCATGTGGGCAAAAATCAGCACCACCAGATCGTAGGTAGTTGAGGGAAACGCATAGGAGGCTGCATCGGCAACGTCGTAATGGAGCGCCACGTGGTTCTGTTGGGCCCAGAGCTGGGCTTTGCTGCGGGCCACGGCGCTGCCGTCGAAGCAGTGCACTTCCCAGCCCAAAGTAGCAGCGTACACGGCGTTTCGGCCTTCCCCTTCAAAAACGAAGAGGGCTTTTCCGGGGCGCAAGGAGGCCAGTTCCTCGCGCAAATAGGCATTGGGTTGGGTTCCGTAGATAAATTCTGGGGAGGAATAGCGGTCGTCCCAGGGTGAGGTAGCAGACATGGCAGGGGGGGTG
>JBIIBX010000043.1:0-9939 GCA_044239185.1 Schleiferiaceae bacterium
GGTGGTGTACTTGAATTTAGCCGGTGACGCAACTTCAGCAAGATTGTTGATGGTGGCGTACGCGAGTGTTACGTATCCACCGGAACCAACGCCAATCAACGAGATTGCATTTGGATCCACTCGGTAAGGATCCCCTTGCACCAATTTAGAAGCGCGAATGGCACGAACGCAAACCTTTGCATCTTGAACGGCATTGTAAACCGCCATCAAATTGGTTCCGCGTCGCAGGTCCAAATTGGTAGAGTTTGCCAACCAACCCAAACGATACGTTGCAGACACGGCAATAAAACCGCGTCGAGCAAAACGCTTAGCAATTTCAACCACCGCCGAATCTTTTCGGTCTCCCATAGGCGACGCCAATCCCTTGGGCAAGAAAGATCCCGTGTGGAACAGAATCACCACCGGACGAGAAGCCACGGGGTCTGCTGCTGTATCGGGCATGTAGATGTCCGCATACATGGGCACCACCATGGGTCCTCCCAAGCTGGCCGGAACGTACTGACTGAAATTGTAGCCGTAAGCCACATTGTTCAGTGTTGCAATTTGCGAATTACTGAAAACCTCGTCCGTGTAGCGCTGCTGCGCCAAGAGTGATTCTGCAGTAACCACAGATGTTAAAGCCCACAACAGAGCCAATGAGTACTTTTTAATCATAGCTTATTTTGTTAATTATCTGAAACTTACGACTTTTTTTTCACTTGAGACAAATCACACGTGACCGTGGCATAGGCCAACCTGCCCACCGTCGGTCCGCCGTATACTTGAATAACCTGTGCGTTGAGCAGGTTGCTGGCTCCCAATTTCACCGTCCATTTTGATGCAGGCTTGTACCAAGAAACTTGGGCATCTACCAGGCTGTAACTGTCAATGGCTCCGGTGAATTGCGGGGACCCTTCAAACAAAAAACCCTGAACCCACTTGTACGTAACGTTAAATCCGCAAAATCCGGACGCAATTTTCCAATCCAAATCGCGGCCAGATACGGAAACATTGAATTTATTTTCCGGAGTGTTGTAGGCCGGAATGATGGGGTCGTCTACCGCGGAATTCAAGACATTCCACGTATAGTTACCGGCCAAAGTATACCGCGAAAAATAGTAGTTGAGTCCTGCGCTGAAGCCTTGTGTGGTAACCATTTGCTCTGCATTTGAGGCTATCCGGTACGCTTGCACGCCTTTCAGCCGGTCCACCGCGGAGCCTCCCGGGTCGTCCTCAATCTTCAACCCAATGTGGTACCCAATGAAGTCCGTGTACCAACTGTAGTAGTAGGTGGCATCCACGTACAACTTCTTCCATAAAGTCGTCCGCAAACCGACCTCTGCGTTGCGGACTTGTTCCGGGCGAACGGCCTCTCGGTTGTAGTAATCCCAAACCCAAGACGATCGTTCCTGAACCCCCGCGCCTAAAAACTGCTGCACCTCGTCTATGGTCACCAGGGAGTCGTATCCGTTCAAATTTCCCAGCAACAGCGCTCGCCCTACGTTGTAGTACAGGTACTGGTCCTGCAAGGTTGGGTTCCGAACAGCTGAGGAGATGCCAAAACGCAGCACGGTGCTGCTGTTGGGCTTGAAAACAGCCGATGCCGCCGGCGATACCAGCCATCTGAAGTTTTGGTTCTTGTCCAGTCTGCCGGAAGCATTTACCGTCCATCGGTTCCAGCTCTGCTCCCATCCTCCGTACAGCCCAAATTCAGAAACCCGCAGTCTGCGTCCGTTGGTGTCGCTGAACAAGGTTCCGCGCGAATTGGGAGCGTACCGCCGAAAACTTCCGCCCAAGGTCCAAACACCAAATTCATCACTTTGCCATTTCCGCTGTCCGTGTACATGCGCTAAAGACGAACGGTCCCAAAATCGACTCCCCCCTTCATTGAACGTACGGGAAATTATGTGCTCCTTAAGGGCCGCGAATCCGGCGGAGCCAGGAATCAATAAACTGTCTGGGTCGTAGGCCGCATCCATCCAATTCCGGTTGCTTTGATGGAAGGACTGAAACTGATCCGGATGGGCCGCCACAAAGTCGCGCATTTGCGCGCTGAACTCCTCAAACGGTAGCGACTCATCTGGATAACCCGGCAAGGCACGCAGGTTTGGCTTTTGAAAAATAGTCCAAAAGGACCGATACTGATTGGCCCAAAATCCTTCGTTTAACACAGAGTCTTGCATGCGCAAGGCCGTGAAGTAGGCATCGTATGTTTTCCCGGCATCTTCGTGGGTGGTGTACGCTCGGACAAACCATTTATCCTCTTTTCGCAGCTCAACCCGGTTTTGAAGAAAAAGTATGTCTTTTAAACTGAACCGGTTGTCTCCTTGGTAAACGGTGGTTCCGGTGCCAAAATTGAAGCTGTAAATACCCTCAATGCCTGTTCTGGTTTTGTAGTGTAAGGCCGATGCGATTTTGAGGTTTTCCGTGTCGTAATCCACAAGCTCGTCTTCCTCAATTCCGCGGCGGTGGTAATTGCCAATGCCGGCATACGTCTTGACATCCCCTCCGTCGTTGTAGGCAATCTCGTCGCCGTAACGATTGACGGCGTCGTATCCCCCCGGATTGGTGATGGACGAAGGTGAATCGTCTGTTGCGCTCAAATTGGTTGCTTCCCAATCGTCCGCGCGCAAGGCAAATAAATTGATTTTGTAGGCCCAACTGGGGGAACCATCCGCTCGCTGAAACGCTTCTGCATGGCGAAAAGCCACTTCCGCCAACCGTCGTTCTCCCGCCTTCATTTGGAATGCAGTACCCTGAAATCGATAGGGGTCTTTGGTATTTATGGAAATTACCCCATTAAAGGCCGACGGTCCGTACAAGGCTCCTACCGCGCCGGAAATAATATCAACCTGCTGCACGTCCAGTTCGGAAGCGCCCAGGAAATTGCCCAAAGAAAAGTTCAAACCGGGTGCCTGGTTGTCTATCCCATCGATGACCTGAAGACTGCGAACCGGACTGGTGCTGTTGAAACCGCGGGTGTTGATGATCTTAAAACCAATGCTGGCCGAGGTAAGATCCACTCCCTTCATGGCTCCCAGGGCCTCATAAAAATTAGGGGCTGGTGCTTCTTTCATGGAGACCAGATCCAACGCCTCAATCGTCAAAGGTGCCTGTTTTTGCTTTTCGCTGATTTTGGCACCCACAACCTGAGCGGCTGAGAGCTGCGTGGATGCAGGCTTAAGCCCCACCACCAAGGACTTTTGTTCCGCGCGTATTTCTACTTGGGTCTCTTGGTAGCCAAAGGATGTAATTCGAATCCTTCCGGGGACCGCTACCGACGGCAACCGAAATCGTCCGTCCAGGTCCGTTGCCGTTTTTGTTGTGCCCCAATAAACCACGGATTGCAGAGGCTCTCGCGTGCGTTCGTCCACTACTTGGCCCGAAACCGATGCGTTTTGAGCCTGTAAATCCGCACCAAAAGCCACTGCGATAAGCGCACAAAAACCACGAAAAAAAATATTTTTCACTCCCATACTAACTGAACAAACATCACCAATGTACGGATTATCTGCGCATTAAACCTGATTTCCGCTGGCGTGGAGGATGGTTTACCTTTAACCCATGAAGAATCAAAAAACCATCTACTGGATTGCCACCGGCATCATCGTAGTATTCGAAGGAGTCATGCCGGCACTGACAGGTACGTCCGAGATGGCTCGGGCGGGAATGGCCCATTTGGGCTACCCGGAATACTTTGCCATGATGCTGGCCACCTTCAAAGTACTGGGTGTACTCGCCATTGCGATTCCCCTGGTGCCAAAAACCCTGCGGGAGTGGGCGTACGGCTGCTTTGTGGTGGAGTTGCTATTTGCAACAGGCAGCCATGCCACCGTAGACGGTTGGGCGAACGGACAAACGTATTTCCCGCTGGTGATTTTGACCGTTTTACTCACCTCCTACTTCACGCGAAAAGCTGCGTATCCAGCAGCTGGAACGGCTGAGTAACACCCTTGTGTTTAGGCAGACTGAACCAATAACTCAGTACGTCGAATAGACGGCACCGAACGACGATAACGGGTGTCCGGAATCGGAAATCCACTGGAAAATATACACTCCCGCGGGGTGTTTCCACTTGAATTCTCTCTGATCCGACTCCAACCGAATCGTATCAATCGTCCGTCCCCAGCCATCAATTATGCGCAGATTACCTGCACCTTTTCCATCTTGGGGGATGAAAAGGAAAGCGCTTTCCTGATTCCAATGGACCGCGGCCCGCTGAAGGGATCTTTCCACCAAGCCGATGTTTTGGTAGGTATAAACGATGCATTGGGACGTGTCTACGCAACCCTCTTCCTCCACGCGAACGGCATAGATGCCGGGACCTTTGGGCATCCAATAACGCACGTTTCCACCCAAGGCTGGAGCAAAGTTGCTGTCGCACCGCAACCATTGGTACACGGCCTGTGGACTGTTGTGCGAGGAAAGCAAGGTGGCCTGCGGCAGGGTGGTGCTGTCGACCAAAACGGTATTTGCCAGGCCGTAAACCACGCATTGCTGGATTTGCTGGCTGGCATTTCCGCTGGCGTCGGTAAACGTCCAATCAATGTAATGGGTGCCCGGAGTCGTAAATAGGGCGGGGCCTGTAGTCGTCCCTACCACTGTGCCGGAACAGGAATCCACGGCATAAGGCGGTGCGGGGAGCGCCACTTGGCACAAGCCGGTCAAGGTAGGCAATTGGGAAACCAAAGGCACCGGGGCGGCAGTATCCAAAGGGGGCTGCACCGGAATGAACGAACAGGGCCCCATACAAGCTCCCGTACCGCGAACCCACAGGGTATCCGGTTGGCTGATTAACCCTTTCCACTGCGAACCTGTGCCTACCGGATTGGAACCGCATCCGCCCGAATACCAGGTCCATTGGGTGGACTGAACCAAAGCGCCTCCCACCACAGCCAGAGTAACCGAGTCTCCTGGGCACTTGCCTCCGGCAATTTGGGTCAAAACGGGCGCGGTGGCGGGAACACAGGGATTGGTTAAGAGCCGGACCAAGCGGCCCACAACCGTTGTCGTTTGGAACAAGGTAAAATTGCCCCCGACCAGCATTTTGCCGTCGGATTGATGGGCCAAGGCCTCAACGGTTCCATTTAAACCCATTCCGGTGCTAAATGTGTTGTCAAGTGTTCCATTTGGCATCAAACGCGTGACGTACAAAACATAGCTTCCATTAAAATAGAGAAACTGGCCGCCTACCAAAATGCGGCCTTGGCTGTCCATGGACAATGCGCGAACGGTGCTCGATGCACCAACTCCAACGACCCAGGTCGGGTCCAGGCTTCCGTTGGGCAACAACCGAGCAATACGCCCCACAGGGGCTCCCTGGTAGGAGGTAAAAGATCCCCCGACCAACAGCTTGCCGTCCGGTTGTTCGTACAGCACGTCTACAGGTCCATTGAAGCCCGAGCCCACCTGAAAAGTGGGATCCATTTGACCGTTGGGCAGCAACCGAACCAAACGCCCTACCGCGGTGCTGCCAAAAAACGTAAAACTGCCTCCCAAATAGACTTGCTGGTTGGGCCGGACCAAAATGCACCGGGAGACGACGCCATTCGTCGGGTAAGAAAATGCAGGATCCAACGAACCCGACGAGTTGAGTACCGCAAAAGTGGGTACTGCCGTGCCGTTGTACTGGCTGAAGTACCCCGAAATGCCGATTCGGCCATTGGCCTCGGAAATGTCCGTTACTTCGTTGTTGGGACCCAAACCAACGGTGAAGGAAGGGTCCAAGGCTCCGTTGGAATCCAATCGGGCCAAGTTCTTGCGGGCGGTTCCTTGGACCTGGTTAAACAAACCACCAATAAGGAGTCGTTTGTTGGACTGCAACGCACTTCCGCGCACAGGCCCATCTACCCCCCCGTTGGCCGACCCCACCCAGGTAGCGTCTACCAGCCCATTGGGCAGCAACCGCACGGTTCGCATGGCCGTTCCCCCTTTAAATTGGGTGAATTCACCGGTGATGTAAATCCGATCGTTCGAATCTACGCTGATGTTTCGTACGGTATTGTTAGCCGCTTGGCCAACCAAGAAATTGGGATCTCCACTTCCTGCCTGACCCCGGGCTGCAAGGGAGAAAAAAACAACAACTGCAGAAAAAAACACGGACTTCATAGGGTCGGAAAATTACGTAAAACGCAGAAAGTTAGCCAAATTAAGCGAGCTCCGATCAACGTGCAGCCCCTTGAGGCGCGGCCAATGCCGGCGATGTGCCTTACAGCGGCTCGTTTCCGTGCTTCTTGGTGGGATTGCGTACAGCTTTGTTTTCCAACAAAGCAAAAGCTTCGAGCAAGCGCCGGCGGGTGTCGCTTGGGCGAATCACTTCGTCAACATACCCGCGGGCCGCAGCACCGTAAGGATTGGCAAAGGCCTCGGCGTACTCGGCTTCTTTTTGGGCCCAGGTTTCTGCCCGGTCGCTGCTGGCGTCGATCTCTTTTTTGAAGATGATTTCTGCCGCGCCCTTGGCGCCCATAACCGCAATTTCTGCCGTCGGCCAAGCAAAATTCATGTCGGCTCCAATGTGCTTGGAGTTCATGACGTCGTACGCGCCGCCGTAGGCTTTGCGGGTGATTACCGTGATACGAGGGACCGTGGCTTCGGCGAAGGCGTAGAGCAATTTAGCCCCGTTGGTGATAATGGCGTTCCACTCTTGGTCCGTTCCGGGCAAGAAACCGGGGACGTCTTCCAAGACGAGCAGTGGGATGTTGAACGCGTCGCAAAAACGAACAAAACGAGCGGCTTTTTGGGACGATTTAATGTCGAGGACCCCGGCCAAGAAGGCGGGCTGGTTGGCTACAATTCCAATGGAACGGCCGCCCAAACGGGCAAATCCGACCACCATGTTTTCAGCGAATTCGCGGTGCACCTCAAAAAAGGTGGAGTCGTCCACCAACCCGTCAATGACCAAGCGGATGTCGTAGGGGGCGTTGGGGTTTTCGGGGATAAGGGAATCCAGCGCCGGACGGGATTCGTCGGACGGGGTGTAGTCCCACCGCGGGGGCAGTTCTTGGCAATTCTGGGGCAGATAGGACAACAACCGGCGGAAACCCTCTAAAAGTTCGCGTTCGTTGGGGTAAGTGAAATGGGTTACACCGCTCTTGCTGGCGTGTGCGAAAGCACCGCCCAATTCTTCGGAGGTGACTTCTTCGTGGGTGACGGTCTTCACGACGTTTGGACCGGTAACAAACATGTAGCTGCTGCCTTCCACCATGCCGATGAAGTCGGTCAAGGCCGGGGAGTAGACCGCCCCGCCCGCACAGGGACCTAAAATGGCACTGAGCTGCGGGATGACCCCGCTGGCCCGGGTATTTCGGTAGAAAATATCCGCATACCCGCCCAGGGAAACCACCCCTTCTTGGATGCGCGCGCCGCCGGAGTCGTTTAATCCGATAACTGGAACGCCGTTGTCCATGGCCAGGTCCATGATGCGGCAAATTTTCTGGGCGTGGGCTTCGGCCAGAGATCCTCCCAAGACCGTAAAGTCCTGCGCGAACACGAACACTTTCCGGCCTTCGACCAAACCGTAGCCGGTAACGACGCCGTCGCCCAAAAACTTCTGTTTGTCCAGTCCAAAAAGGGTGCTTCGGTGCTCTACCAGCCGACCAATTTCAACAAACGACTGCGGATCCAAGAAGAGCTCGACGCGTTCCCGAGCGGTGAGTTTTCCTTTCGCGTGTTGGGCATCGATGCGGGCCTGACCTCCGCCCAAAAGGGCTTCGGCGTTCAGGGACTGGAGACGATCGAGGGGGGATTTCTGAGCCATGGGTCAAAGATACGGCGGTCTTGGTCGGGCAACAAAGTTAAACGTTTAATTTTCTATCTTTTATTTGTTCATTTATCCAACTGTTGTATTTTTGACCCATGACAAACCCTATTCCCGACTCACTCGGCCAAATCCTCGCTCAATGGCGCAAGAAAAGGCAGCTTTCCCAAGAGCAAATTGCCCATGTGGTGCGCGTCTCGCGTTCAGCCATTGTGCAATTGGAGGCCGGCGCGCGTCAACTGGGGCTTTACGAGGCAAAAGCTCTGGCGGAATTCTATGGGGTTTCTATTGAGGCGCTGTTTCAGCCCCCTCAGTCGATGGATAGCCACCCGGTTCTTCACGAGCCAGGTGTTGCCTACGCCTCTCCTGCTCAATCTTTTCGACCAAAAGCCTTGCCCAATCCGACCGTATTTGTAGAAGCGCTTTTGGTGATGTTGGAATGGACCGCGCACCAATCTTTTCACACGGAACAATCGCTTATTCACCTGATCTACTTGTCCGATTTTGAACACTTTTCAAAATTCGAAACGGCACTGACGGGAGCCAGCTACACCAAACTTGGACCTGGCCTTTTGGGCTGCTCAGAACGATCCGCCCTAGATCACCTAGTGGGAACCGGGCGGGTACAACGGCTTGTAGAAACAAAATCAAATCAAACAACTACCCGACTCATTGGGTGGGACCTAGCCAATCCAGCTGTCCTCAGCGGTACGGCCTATCATATCCTTCTGAAGACCGCCCAGCGCTTTGGAAACCTGTCCCCAGAAGAATTGGAACAGCTGCTTATAAATGACATCCCCGTAAAAAGTACGACGATCGGAAATGTCGTTTCCTACGAATTGGCCTTCTACCGGCAACCACCCTTCTTCTCATTGACCCATGAGAGTGGAAACTAACGTTTGGCTCGATGACCCCCGATTTTTACGCGATGTCAAGCAACTGAAGAAAAAATGGCCAACTTTAGAAGACGACCTCCACACATTGTGCCAGGTAATTTCTGCAGAGCCTCGACTCCTTCAACACCTTGGTGTGCCCATTAACCGAACAGGAGTGCCCTGCTCTTTGTACAAACTGCGGAAAATCGCTTCCCGCAGCTTTCCTGGTAAAGGAATCCAATCTGGTTTTCGGATGGTGATAGCAAAAGCTTTTGAGGAAACTATGTGCCTGGAAGTATACCACAAATCTCAACAAGACCAAGCGCGCATCGAACGCTACCATTGCAGCTCGGCTCGTTGCTTACCGTGGACTACAGGATAAGGCTCCGCTAAACGGGGCTTAATCGTTCAACTTCAACACCGCCAAAAAGGCCTGCTGCGGTACTTCGACGTTGCCCAATTGGCGCATGCGTTTTTTACCGGCTTTCTGCTTCTCCAGCAGTTTGCGTTTTCGGGAGATGTCACCGCCGTAACACTTGGCGGTTACGTCCTTGCGGAGGGCAGACAGCGTTTCGCGGGCAATGATCTTGGCGCCAATGGCCGCCTGGATGGCAATGACGAATTGCTGACGCGGGATGAGTTCTTTGAGTTTTTCGCACAACCGACGGCCGATGTCGTGGGATTTGGTGCGGTGGATCAGGGCCGACAAGGCGTCGACCGGCTCGCTGTTCAGCAAAATATCCACCCGAACCAGGTCCGAGGCGCGGTACTCGATGGGGGTATAGTCAAAGCTGGCGTAGCCGCGGGAGATGGTCTTGAGGCGGTCGTAAAAGTCGAACACGATTTCGGCCAGCGGCATGTCAAAAGACAGTTCCACACGGTCCGAGGTCAGGTACGATTGGCCTTTGATTTCGCCGCGTTTGTCGATGCACAGGGTCATGATGGCGCCTACGTACTCCGACTTGGTGATGATTTGCGCCTTGATGTACGGCTCCTCAATGCGGTCCAAGCGGGTGACATCGGGGTAGTCCGACGGGTTGGTGACAAGCACCCGCGTGGTGGGGTCGGCCTTCATGTAGGCGTAGTAACTTACGTTCGGAACGGTGGTGATCACCGTCATGTTGAACTCCCGTTCCAGGCGCTCTTGGATGATCTCCATGTGGAGCATGCCCAAGAAACCGCACCGGAATCCGAAGCCCAGGGCCGCGGAGGTTTCGGCCTCGTAGGTCAGGGAGGCGTCGTTGAGCTGGAGTTTTTCCAAAGAGGCACGGAGTTCTTCGAATTCCTCGGTGTCGACGGGGTAGATGCCCGCAAAAACCATGGGCTTGA
>JBIIBX010000044.1:0-9915 GCA_044239185.1 Schleiferiaceae bacterium
TAAAGTCCGACTCCAAAACAAACGTCGTCCTTACCCCACAGGAGCGCAAAATCATTCAATTGGTCGTGGACGGCTTGTCCAGCAAAGAAATTGCCGATAAACTGTTCATTAGCAAATACACGGTAGACACCCATCGGCGCAACATACTAAAGAAGATGGATGCCAAATCGGTGTCTGCCATGATTCGAATTGCACATGCGCAGGGTCTGGTGGATTAAAGCTTTGGTCCTGTGGTCATTGGGTAACTTGGCCGCTGCCTCCAAGGAAGTTCCGTTGGAGATTTCCTCGCGGTACCTGTACCCGGCAGGGCATGAGATGCCCCCCAAGAAGGCATGGATTGCCGCGCAGGAACTGGCATTGGGAGAATCCATTGACCTCGATTTCAATCACCACAACTCTGCTTGGATTTCTTTAAAAATTCACAACCCAAACCCCTTCTCGGTCTACCGCATTTTGGCCTTGCCCAACATCCACTTGGACAGCGTAGAATGCTATGAAAACGGGGAATTGTGGCTTCTTGGAGACGAGACTCCCTCGACGGGTCCGTATTTAGGCAACATTGGGTTTCGGCTAAACTTTGCTCCAAAAGAAATCAAAACCATTTACCTACGGCTTCGAAAAGACCGCTCATTTCTGGATTTTCAGGTGAATCTGGAATCCCCTTCCGCCCTAGAAGCACATACCGCCAAGTGGACTTTGGGGTACGCCTTTTTCTCCAGTTTGGTCCTTGTGATTATCGCTATCAATGCGTTGCTTTGGGCGCAAACCAAAGAAAGAATCTACCGGCAATACCTCATTGCTGCTGCGATGTCTTTGGTTTACATGACTGTGAATACGGGAATGGGGAAATTTGCCCTTTTTCCCACAGCCACTTTTTTTAGTGAGCTGCGTATTTACTCCGGGTTGCTTTGGTTTGCAGCCATTTCGCCCTTCATTAGAACCTTGCTAAAAACCGAAGTCCATTTCCCTTTTGTAAACCGGCTTTTGTTCGGGCTAAATGGTCTTTTCGTGGGGATTATTGCCGCGTCAAGTTACCTCCTTGTTGTTCCCGACTCCCAGCACACCGAATGGTTTATGGGGACCGGCTACGCTGTTTATGTGGTCTTGGTTGCCTCCCATGCAGCCCTGTGTATTCGTCATTTTTGGATCCATCCCAAATATGCCCTGTTTGCCGTTACGGCCTTTCTTCCCCTAAAGGCCTACGGAATCTTCCATGTATTGCACATGTACAACCTTACAAATGTGGCCTTACCCCGTGATTTCCTTGCCCTCTCTGCCTTATTCGAGGCCTTTTTGTTTGGAATACTCTTGGCCAACAACTACGTACAAGCGTTTCGGAACGAACGGAAATTGCAACACGCCCTGATTGTGGCCCAAGAAGCAACTGTTCAAGTAGCCCTTGAAACCCAACTCCGGGAACGAACTTCCATTGCCCATGCGCTGCACGACCAATTTGGTGGCACCTTGGCGGCGTTGTTGCATCAAGCCCGGCAAACACCCTCTACCCCCCTTGTTCAAGGACTCGACGCCCTGGCATCGGACCTCCGGTCCATGGCCCATGGCTTGATGCCACGCGCCTTGGAAGAGGGAGCGTTGGTTTCCGCCTTGCAGAATCAACTGGAAATTGTGCAGAGCCAAAGCGGGGTCCGGTGCGAACTCCATTCCTTTGACGCCCCTGAGAATGTCCCTCATGCGCTGGCCAAAAACCTGTACCTGATCGCCTTGGAGTTGATTCAAAATGCCATCAAGCACGGCCGGGCCACCAAAGTAGTTGTAGAGGTCTTTGGCTACCCCGACCGGCTGGTGCTGCAAGTAGTAGACAACGGCATCGGTTTTGATCCCGCATCCACCCCCGATGGCTTTGGCTGGCAGTCTATTCGCAGCCGGGTTCATGGACTCCACGGGGAGATAGACCGAACCAGCCAACCCGGAGAAGGAACCTCCGTACTGATTCATGTGCCCTTGGAAGGAGTCTCCCTGTAAGGAGCGGCAAACCGACTAGTGTTCGCGTTTAGGCACCCTATCTTTGCCCCCATGATTGCCTACAACCCCAAAGCCTGGTTCACCTTTATTTTCCGGCTGCACCGGTCGGAAACCCTTTCGGTTCTAGGACCGCTTTTGTGGGCAGTGGCTGCCTACTCGGGCCTCATTGCATATTTGGAAAGCACCTATTTCTTAGACAACGACCTCCGCAACCACACCCAAAGTGTGTCTGCCATGTATTCTTTGTTGGGATTTACCTTGTCTTTGTTGCTGGTCTTCCGAACCAATACCGCCTACGACCGGTGGTGGGAGGGCCGCAAACAGTGGGGCACCTTAACCAATGTGAGCCGCATCTTGGCAAGCCACGTGGCCGCCCTGCCGGGCTTGAGCCGCGCTGAATCCGCTACCATCGGCGAACAACTGGGGACCTTCGCCCAAACCCTGCAGTACCACCTTCGAAACGAACGCCACCCCCGCCTGGGCCATGCGCCCTCCTGGGACCAAGCGGAACACCAGCCCTTGGCGGTGCACCAGTCGCTGACCCAAACCCTCCACGGCTGGGTAGCCCAAGGAAAACTGACCGACTCCCAGCTTCTGCTACTCCAGCCCGAGATTTCGGCTTTGCTGGACGTTTGTGGCGCCTGCGAACGCATCAAAACAACGCCCATCCCCTTTTCGTACAGCGTCTTCCTAAAGAAATTCATCTTCTTTTACGTGATGCTCTTTCCGGTGGTCTATTCCACCAGCATGGGCTATGCCGTCGTACCTGTTACGGCCTTTATTTTGTACGTATTGGCCAGCATCGAGTTGATTGCCGAGGAAATAGAGGACCCGTTCCACGGAGATCCCAACGACCTTCCTACTGCCGAGATGGCCGATAAAATAGAGGCAACCGTGCGAGGAGTGCTGCCTCAGTAATTCCAACGCCCCATAAAGGCGTCGTACAAGTCAAAGCCCACCTTGAAGCGGAAGATTTCGGGCGTCGGCTCGCCTATTCGACGCACCCAGTACACCCCGTATCGGCACCGCTGTTCCCACAGACGAAAGGGAATTTCGAGCCCCGCATAGGCCTCCAGATGCAGCCAATTGGCTTCCCCTATAAACATACCGCTTCCGCCCACCACCGGGGTAATGCGCAACGACTTGATCAGGGGAATGTAGTCCAGAGGGCTGTGGGCAAAGTGGTGAATGCCGTAAAAGTCCAAATAAGGGCGCGCGGTGTTGTAGGTCGAATCCAAAGCCTGCATGGAGTTGCTGGGATTGGAAAACAGTACCTGGTCCGACCCCCGGAAAAACTTGTGCTCAATAAATCGGATGCTGTCCAACTCCTTGGCCAAGAATCCCCCCGCACCGGCCGACCACCGGGTGTATCCCCACCGGGGGTGCTCCAGGTTGTCTGAGACCTCAAACCGCGCAGAGGTAAACCCAACCATCCCCCCCAGCAGTCCAGGTATTCCTTGTTGCAACCGCAGCGTCAAATCGGGATACGGAGATCCCAAGGCAATTTTCCGGTTGCCCCGTAAAATGTAGCGTTGTCCGGGTCGGTACAAGACTTCCAAGCCCAAAAGCGACACCGCGTACGGCCGAAAAGGCGCGGGGTCGTTGAGTTCCCCAAACAGATCGTTGGCCCATTCCTCCAGCCGGAGGTTGTCGATGGACTGCCTTCGGGCAAAATCAAACGAGGAGCGCACGTACAGGCCGTTCACTACCTCCAACCGGTGGCTGCCGGAAAACGAAATCTTGCGGGCGTAGTTGCCCCGGGCAAAAGTGCCCAAAATCGGTTCGTAGGAATTGATCTGCACGTACTGGTCCCCCACCGCCAACCGGACCGAACCAAATTTTTCCGGTCGGTACGTATACGACCACGCCAACTGCCCCTTGGTATCGCCATTCACCACACCGTAGTCGATGTCGCCCCGCAGATCCCACCGGCGCTGATTCGGGAGGGTACGCTCGTAATACCCTCCGAGGTTGTGGCGGTAGCCCCCCACCCCAAAAAAGCGCATCTGTGCCACAAGCGGGTCGATGTTCCACGAATACCCTTTCACCCGGGACCGGTATCCAATGCCAGACACCAAGGGTTCCCACCACCGAAACCGGTTGTATTCGGCATCCACCGAGTCGATGTACGCATCCGACGACCGGTACACCAACAAGCTGTCTTGTTTACTGGCAAAGCGGCGTTCTTCCACCGTCAAGGGAGAACGGCGTACGGCTGCCCAGGCATCTTGCCCAGCCGACTCGGCACCGGGGGCAAAACGCACCACGGCCAAGCCCACATCGGCCATCCGCAGGGGTGGATTGATGCGCCAGCCGCTGTGGTACAAAAGCAAGGTGCCTGTGTCTGCCGCATCGCCGCCGTAGCGGTACCGCACCTGACGCTCCAAGGGAACCGATGCACCGGGAGCAGCCCAGACGTGGCTCTGGCGGATCACCACCTGCCCCATGCTTCCCAGACGCAGCCCTTCCGGCAACCGCCACTGCAGCCGAACCACACTGTATGCGCTGTCCTCCACGGTCAACTCGCCCACAAATCCCCGTTGCCCAACCAACGAGGGCCCAACCCCAATGCGGTATTCGGCATGCCCCCGAACCGAGTCAATGCCCAATAACGTGAAGCGGTAGTGCACAAAGGCATCGTCGGCCAAGGGGGAAGGAACCGGTACAGCCAGCAAGCGGGGGAGCTCCAAACTGGAGCGGTAAATATTCAAATCCAGGTCTTTCCAACCGTCGTAAAAATGAGCACCCTCCTGACCTGCCGCAACCGTGGGCGCAATGTTGTCTTGCCGTTCGAACGACAACGAAGCCCGAACTTCAACATTTTGCCCCCCGCGATTTCCCGCCTTGTGGTCGTCGTACAGCAAGATTTCGTCGCTGAGCTTGCTTGGCCCCAAGGACCGGGTGACGGCCAACTGCTCACGCAGCCGCACTTGACCCGCGCTTTGGTAGGAGGACTTGGCATAGGTGGTGCACTGGAACGACTGCACGGCTTCCAAATGGGTGCGGCGCAGGTCGATGGCCCGGCGCATGACCTCGCGGGCGCGGTCTGTAGACTTGGCCACCACCGTAGCGGACTGAAGCACCTCGTGCTTGACCTCTTGGGCAGCCAAAGGACTGCTGCCCCAAAAAAGGACGCAAACAATAACAACCAAACGATTTAGGCCCAGAGCCCAAGTGCGTTCAAATAAATCAACCATAACCGTTTTCAAGATGCAAAAGTCGTGCAGAAAGTTGCATCCCGCCGCAGGCCACGCGCCACGGGTACCGTGCGAACAAAGAATGGATTAAAACCGCCGGGAATAGCCCACTGCCGGAAAACCGTACGGCCAACCCCAGGTGTCTACATGGCCCACAATCCCAATGTCCACACTCGACTTGGGCCACATATACCTGCCATACACCAGCCCATAGTGGGACAATCCATCAAAAACAAGCACCGACCCCCCAGACCAATAGTCCAACGCATGGTGGCCCGTTACGGCGTACTCTCCTCCCAGCATCCACCGGGAGGAAACCCGCTTAGACCGCGAGACGTAGAACCCGGGGCCCGCTGCCCATTGATCCACGGGCACCCCCCATACCTGGCGGTCGTAGATCCAAAAGCCCCCGGCAGTCCACTGCCCCTCGGAATTTCCCCACGTGTGTGCGACGTAAGGAAACCATTGGCCCGAATCAAATTTCTTGTTGTACCAACTGAGTACACCGCCCGCTCCAATTGCTAGGTGGCGGTTGGGTCGGTAGGTTCTTGCATATTTAATCGACGGGATCACTCCCGGGTTCCCCAAAAGGGTGGAAAACAACCCAAACGTCGTGCTAACAGATAGGCCATCGACGAGCGCAACCTCCAGGGTGTTGAATTCCAATAAAAAATTCTGGTAGAGCAACTCGCCTTTTTTCATGGGAATGGCCGTGGGGGCTATCCAACTTTTGGAGCCGTGGGGAGATAAGGCCTGGCCTTTTGTCGTCCGCACTTCAGCGCTGTAACGGCTTACCGCAGCTAAAAAAACCGACTGGGAAACCGACCGGTTGTTGGTGAAATAGACCATGCGGGCGGTCACGGAGTCAACGCGGCCTTGGTACCGGGTGCCGTCCAGCAATTCCAGTTGGTAATAGCGACCGACCTCCAAGTTCTCTGAGGCGACTTGGGCGGAGAGGTTTGCAGCTGGGAAAAGAATCCAACCCAAAAGCACGGGAAGCAGGATGCGCATAAACAAACTTTAGTGCTCCAAGGTACTACCAACGACCGGCAAGAGGCGGACCGTAAGCACTTCCAATATTTGCACTTTTTACTAAAACGAATTCCTCGATTTGCATTTTTTGCGTTTTGATTATGACCTCCACAGCCCGACCTTCGTTTAAAATGACCTGAAATGCCTTACACCGTGCCCTTGAAGTCTACCCTGCGCTCCTTTTTCACGATGCCCTTTGGCCTGCCGTGGGCACTTGTCGCGGGAAGTTTGGTTGTGGCGGGATGCGCTGAATTGCCCCAGTACGAACCCATTGAGGTGTATTTGCGAACCAATCCGCCCCTGCAACCCAACACCTACAACATGGGAACCTGGAGTTCCGAAGGACAACGACTGACTTTTTCCCTCGCGCATTACCATAACTGGGAGCAGGGAGGCGCAGACACGAATTTTAGCGATGTATTGGTCCGTGGACAAGAACTCCAGTACCGTTTGCAGCTCGAGAATTATGACAATACGAACCCCGTAGAAGTTAAGGTTGATTTTGTGCACTACGGAGACACCGTCTGGAGCGGCACCCACAAGCTTCAAGACCTATTCTCCGGTTTTTACTCGTCGGGAGACACCAATGCCACCAAAACCATCCGGTTTATTTGGAATTAACCTGAGAACGGGCGCGGGGATTGCTTATCCATCGGTCGTCGTAGGACGAGCGCTGCGCGTTTGAGGAATCGGGTCTTGCCTGGTCCAATCAAAACCGCTGCGTGTATCCAAACAACGGAAAAGGAATCCACGTTCCATAGCTGTCAACGACCGTGCATACCGCAAAATCCCAGCTGCTGGAGGGTCTGATGTTGCGGCCGTAGAACATTCCGATGGTGGCGCTCTCTGTATAGGGTATGACCGTGCCGCCAGACCACGTATCGTACTCGTTGTACATCAATTGGTAAAATTCACCTCCGATTAACCAGTTGCGAGCCACGCGGTGGGAGCCCGCTACGTACACCGTAGGGTACTGGGACCACCGACTTGCTTGTGAACTCAACAATCCGCCGTCGTACAGCCATCCCAAACCGGCCGTGATTTGGGACTCCGCACCGCCGTAGGTGTATACCGCAAAGGGCAAAGCCCCTCCGTTCTCGTATTCAAAGCTGTCAAAGGTGAGCAGGCCAATGGCGCCCACGGCCACGTGGTGCTTTTCGTTTAGGGAGACCCCGTATTTGAAGTTGGGCATCAAGACCGGGAAACCCGCCAAGCTGGAAAAAAGGCCAAACCCCATGCCGGCAGAGAGGTTTTTGGTAATTCCCAATTGAAAGGTATTGGCCTCCAACCACAGGTTGTTCCAATAAAATTCGGACTTCCGCTGGGGAATGGCGGAGGGTCCAAAAACATAGCGGCTGTAGTGGGGTGAAGCAAACATTCCTCCCTTTCCGAGCACCTGCAGCTTGGCACGGCTCACCGCTTTGCGGTAAAACTTATCGGGACCGGATACGAGGTTGGTGATGTAGATAAATTCGGCATCCAAAGAGTCCAATTGGCCTGTGCGGTTGGAACCGTCGACCAATTCAAACCGGTAAACCTGGCCCAGAACGAGCTGGTCGGCAGAGGCGATGGTTTGGGCGCGAAGCATTCCATTGAAAACAAATGCAAGCGCGAAGAGCAGGATTCTGTTGGCCATAATCGGTGAAATTTTGTACTCACAAGATAATTCAAAATGACGGCCCAACTGGTTTTTTTGCTTGTCTTTTTTAGGAAATTCCGCAAAATCGCTCGTTCCTTTTACGGCCAAATCAGAAACAAATAATTTTTCTCGTTGCGCTCGCCTGCGCAAATTTTACGACCTTGGCGTAAACCAACGAATTGCTCCCATGCGCACCCCACTTGTCTTTTTGGCCCTTGTTTCCCTGTTCGTCGTCGCATGCCAAGAGGAGTACACCGAAACGCCGGTCTTGGTGCATATTCGGACGGTTCCAGGATTGAAACCTGCTGATTACAACGCTCAGACAGGGCAAGATTTGTCGTTCTCCTTGAGAAACATGTTTACCTGGTACCAAGGGGGAGCCGTCTTTTCGGTATCGGAAACGGTATACGAACAAATCGACCTAAAATACCAGTTGGTTTTGACCGATCTCAGCCGAACAGCGGGCGGATTTAAGGTGCAAGTGGATATCACCCACTTTGGAGATACCGTCCATTCGCAAATCCACACCCTTTCGGACACGTTGGGAACCTGGGACGACCCCGCGAAGCTTGCATCGGGCTCGTTCCGGATTCGCTAAGGGGCCGCCCTTTTTTGTGCTGCACCGTCGTACAGCGCTGCACGGTTAAAACCGATGCGAATACCCCAACAAAGGAAAGGGAATGACGTATCCATCGAGATCAATCACGGCGCACAACGCGAAATCCCAACTGCTGGACGGGCGGATGTTGCGGCCGTAGAATAGGGCCAAGACGCTGGATTTAGCTGCCGTATAGTACGTCCCTGTCCACGAATCGTAGTACTCGCCGTTGTAGGTCAAAGCGCAAAATTCTCCACCCACCAACCACCCGCGCGAGACCCGGTGGGAGCCGGCAGCGTACAGGGTTGGGAAGCGGGACCAACCGCTTTCCCAGCCAAGGAATTCGTCGTCGTAGAGCCAACCTAAGCCCGCGGAAAGCTGAGACTCCTCGTCGCCGTAGGTGTACACCGCAAACGGCAACGCGCCGCCATAATTGTAGCGAAACGGTTGTTCGGTCGCAATCAATCCAATTGCGCCCACCGCCACGTGGTGGTGGTCGTCCAGCGAAACACCGTACTTGAGGCTGGGCACCAGGACGGCGTATCCCGTCAGGGCGGAGTAAAAGCCAAACCCCACGCCTGCGGAAAAGTGGTCCGTGAAACCGTACTGAAACCGATTGGCCTCCAACCATGCATTGTTCCAGTACAGCTCCTTCTTGCGCTGCGGGATGGCCGACGGACCGAATACGTAACCGCTGGGGAGCGGAGCTGCAAACGAACCGTTTTTTTCGATGGCTTGAAGGCGTGCCCGGCTCACCGCTTTGCGGTAGAACTTGTCCGGCCCCAAAACCAAGTTCGTCAGGTACACAAACTCGCCGTCCACCGAGTCCAAAACTCCACTGCGGTTGGAACCGTCGATCATTTCAAAGCGGTAGACTTGGCCCACTTGCAGTTCGGTGGCCCGCGCAACCACCTGCGCTCCAGCCGGTGCCGCAGAAAGGACCACCAGCGAGAACGCCGCTGCTTGGAGGAGGTTTTTCACGGGGTGATGGATTGAGGATAAAATCAAATATACACCGAACGAGGCGGTAGTGCCCTGTAAACGGGCGCAAACTTTTTGCGAAATCTGCAAAGGTCCCGCCCCAAGCGATGAAACAGGATAGGCCTCCGCCCGAAGCGCCGTACCTTTGAAGATATGCTTTCAAAATTGATTCTAGGACTGCTCTGCGAGCGAAAAACGCCGGTGGACCGGCGGGCTGTCCTTACCCCTTCCCAGTGCGCTGCCTTGTTGGACAACCAGGTAGTCGAACGCATTTTGGTGGAACCCAGCGACGTTCGGATTTTTCCAGATTCCGACTACGTGCAAGTCGGTTGCGTACTCACGCCCGATTTGTCCGAAGCCCATTATTTGCTGGGGGTCAAAGAGGTCAAGGTCGATTATTTGCGGCCTGGTCAGGCCCATTTTTTCTTTTCGCACACCTTTAAATTCCAGCCGTACAACCGGGGATTGCTCCGGGCGTGTTTGGA
>JBIIBX010000045.1:0-9906 GCA_044239185.1 Schleiferiaceae bacterium
CTGCTATTGGGTTGCCCAACGGTATGGTGCAACGGGCCGACTACCCCACCAACCACTGGAAGTCCTACACCACCTGGCAAACACGTGCCACTACTTGGCTGAGCGAAGCACCGACCGTTTTGTTTGAAACGGTTCCCGGCTGGAACGACGGAGGTCGTCAAGCCGTGCTTCAGTACAAGCTAAAAGCCGCAAAAACGCACCCCAACCCCATCCACGTCGCTTTTTACCTGACCGAAAGCGGTGTGGTCTCTACGCAACTCATGCCCGACAACTCCAAAAACCGGAGTTACGTACACAACCACTTTTTGCGGGCTGCGCCCAAAGGCATTTTGGGACTTCCGCTGTTGGCGGCCAATGCGGCAGCCAACACGCAGCAAGGAGGTTGGGTGGCCTACGAAATCCCCGCTGCCTGGAAGGCCGACAAAATGGACTGGATCGCCGTGGCCTACGACGCTGTGACGTACCAGGTTTTGCAGGCGGTAGCAGTGCCTGTTCGGCCGTAAAGCCCTCCTGCCTAAAAGGAGGTCACTCCAGAGGGCAGTAGCGCTGACTCGGCCCGCCTTAGTCAGAAGACTTCTCGGCTGAGTCTCTTTCCCATCCCAGTGCCAAAGCGGCACTTTGCTTCCATTTGGCAAAACCGGCCCGCATCATCGGTGTCTTTCCAAAAACCGACCGGAACGTATCTTCGGTCAGCGACTTCCACTCCCATTCGGTCCAGGTAGCCCAGTCCGACTCCGGGGAAAAACGGGGTTCGTTGTGGGGCGTGGCATGCCGGTTCCAGGGGCACACCTCCTGGCAAATGTCGCAGCCAAAGGTCCAGCCCGACAATTTGGGGACCAGGTCGTTGGGGACGGCTGCATGGAGCTCGATGGTGGCGTGGGAAATGCACCGGTTGCTGTCCAGCACGCCGGGTTGAATCAGGGCGCCCGTCGGACAGGCATCCAAACACCGGGTGCACGACCCGCAGTGATCCGTAACGGGAGGATCCGGGGGCAGCGGTCGGTCTACAATCCACTCTGCCAGAAAGTAATACGATCCGACGCCTTTGGTCAGTACCAAGCTGTTTTTTCCTACCCATCCCAGGCCGCTGCGGCGGGCCCACGCCCGCTCCATGACCGGGGCGGAGTCCACAAAACACCGGCCATCCACCGGCCCCACCTCTTCTTGCCAGGCGTCCATCAGCGCATACAATTGGTCTTTGACCACGCGGTGGTAGTCTTCGCCGTAGGCATACCGGGCTATTTTGGGGGCCGCGTCTTTTTGAGGATTTTCGTGGACCTCCTCCTCGGACGGGTTGGAACCGTCGGACGGACCTTCCCCGGGAAAGTAATTGTACCGGAGGCTGATGACGGTCTGGGCACCGGGCACAAGGAGCCGGGGGTCCAAACGTTTGTCAAAGTGGTTGGCGAGGTAGGCCATGGATCCGTGGTGGCCTTGCGCGAGCCACTTTTCCAGCCCAGCGGCCTCTTCTTCCAAAAAGTCGGCCCGAGCTACCCGGCAATCGCCAAAGCCCAAACGCGCCGCGTGGCGCAGCAGCGACGCTTTGACCTGCGCGGGGGTCATCCTACCGATCCAGGGTCAAAAAGCCCGTGTTGGGGTCCTTTGCGACCCAAATGGGCATAGGCCTTGTCCATAGCAACACGGCCGCGGGGGGTTCGGGCCAAATATCCCTCTTGAATGAGGTAGGGCTCGTACACTTCTTCCAGCGTGTCGGCCTGTTCGCCCACTGCCGTTCCCAGTGTAGAAAGACCTACCGGACCGCCACGAAACTTATCGATTAAGGCAGACAAAATCTTGTTGTCCATCTCGTCCAAGCCGTGTTCGTCGACGTCCAAGGCATCCATTCCCATGCGGGCAATGGCCACGTGGATGGTTCCGTCGCCTTTTACCTGGGCAAAATCGCGGATTCGTCGCAGCAAGGCATTGGCAATCCGGGGCGTGCCTCGGCTCCTGCGGGCAATTTCGATGGCGGCATCCGGCTGGATTTCCACGCCCAAAATCCCGGCAGACCGTTCCACAATGGTGGACAACCTTTCCGCGGTGTAATACTCCAAGCGCGACGCAATGCCAAACCGGGCGCGCAAGGGCGAAGTCAGCATGCCGGACCGGGTAGTAGCCCCCACCAGCGTGAATGGCTGCAACCCAATTTGCACGCTCCGGGCATGCGGCCCCGACTCAATCAAGATGTCGATTTTAAAATCTTCCATGGCCGAGTAGAGGTACTCCTCCACAACCGGACTCAGGCGGTGAATTTCGTCGATAAAGAGAACGTCGTTGGCTTCCAGCGAAGTCAGCAAACCTGCTAAATCCCCGGGCTTGTCCAACACCGGACCCGAGGTCATTTTTATACCGACCCCCAGTTCGTTGGCCACAATGTGCGCCAGCGTGGTTTTGCCCAATCCGGGAGGCCCGTGCAGCAGCACGTGGTCCAGGGATTCCCCCCGGCCCTTGGCCGCTTGAACGAAAATGCGCAGGTTTTCCAAGATCTTCTCTTGGCCAGCAAAATCTGCAAACTGCGCGGGCCGCAAGCGCTGCTCCACTTCCCGCTCCTCCGGCACATGCGCGCCCTCGGCTGCCTCGTCTACAAATCGTCCCATTGAAAACAAAGGTAATGGCTGGCACCCAACCAACGGAAACGGTTAAGCGCGAATCCACGCCGGTGTGAGGGGACAAAAAAAAGACCCCCGCCGCGGTTGCACCGCGGCGGGGGTCTTTAAAAATCTTCTGAAAAAATTAGTGACCGGTGGCCTCTTCTCCTTCTTGCAAAGGCAGGGTCTGCAAGGCAAAGTCGTCTTCCAAACCGGGCTTGCTGTAGTCGTACGCCCAACGGTGTACCTCGGGGATTTCTCCGGGCCAGTTGCCGTGGATGTGCTCCACGGGCGTGGTCCACTCCAAGGTATTGGAACGCCATGGGTTCTGCGAGGACTTGGGCCCGCGGAAGATGCTGTAGAAGAAGTTGAACAAGAAGACCAACTGGGCAATTCCTCCCAAAATGGCGAACATCGTAATAATCACGTTGATGTCCTGCAAGTTGTCGAAGATGGGGAATTCCGCATTGGTGTAGTACCGACGAGGTACCGCAGCCAATCCCAAGAAGTGCATGGGGAAGAATACGCCGTAGGCAGAAACAAAGGTGATCCAGAAGTGAACATAGCCCAGCTTCTTGTTCATCAAACGGCCGTACATCTTGGGGAACCAGTGGTACACCCCTGCGAACAAACCAAAGATGGCCGACAGACCCATTACAATGTGGAAGTGCGCCACAACGAAGTAGGTGTCGTGCACGTTGATGTCCAACGCAGAGTCGCCCAAGATAATGCCTGTCAAACCGCCGCTTACAAAGGTGCTCACCAAGCCGATGGAGAACAACATGGCAGGCGTCATTTGCAAATTTCCTTTCCACAACGTGGTCAAGTAGTTAAAGGCTTTGACCGCAGACGGGATAGCAATCAACAAGGTTGTGAAGGTAAAGACAGACCCCAGGAAGGGATTCATGCCCGTCACAAACATGTGGTGGCCCCAAACGATAAACGACAAGAAGGCAATGGCCAAGATGGAGGTCACCATCGCCCGGTAGCCAAAGATGGGCTTGCGCGAGTTGGTGGCAATGACTTCGGAGGTGATGCCCAAGGCGGGCAACAAGATGATGTACACCTCGGGGTGGCCCAAGAACCAGAACAAGTGCTCGTACAGAACAGGGCTACCTCCTTGGTAGTGCAAGGCCTCGCCCGCCACGTAGATGTCGGACAGGTAGAAGCTGGTACCCAGCATGCGGTCAAACATCAACAACAGGACGGCACTCACCAAAACCGGGAAGGACAACACGCCCAAGATAGCGGTCACCAAGAACGCCCAAATGGTCAAAGGCAAACGCGTCATGGACATGCCCTTGGTGCGCAAATTCAACACCGTAACGATGTAGTTCAACGAACCCAGCAGGGACGAAACAATGAACAACGTCATGGAAATCAACCAAAGCGTCATGCCTGCTCCCGAACCGGGCATGGCCTGGGGCAACGCGCTGAGCGGGGGGTAAATGGTCCAACCGCCGGATGCAGGGCCCGTCTCCACAAACAAAGACGCAATCATGATCACGCTGCTCAAGAAGAAGAACCAGTAAGACAACATGTTCAAGAAGCCGGACGCCATGTCACGTGCTCCAATCTGCAACGGAATAAGCAAGTTGGAGAAGGTACCGCTCAGGCCCGCCGTCAAAACGAAGAAGACCATGATGGTGCCGTGAATGGTCACCAAAGCGAGGTACATGTTGGGATCCATCACGCCGTCGGGCGCCCATTTGCCCAAGAAATACTCCAAGATGGCGAATTTCTTCTCCGGCCACGCCAACTGCAAACGGAACAGCATGGACATAAATACGCCCACAATGCCCATTATCATGCCGGTGATAAGGAATTGCTTGGAGATCATCTTGTGGTCCGTACTGAACACATAGGTGTTCCAGAAATTCGGAGCCGGGTGATCGTGATGCTCGTGGTCGTGAGCGTGATCGTGTACGTGTGCTTCTGCAGCCATAATTCGATTCAATTGCTACGATTACAGGGTCTCAGAGACCGATTTTTGTTCTTTCAACCAGGCGGCATACTCTTCCTCCGACACCACCACAATGGGCATTTGCATGTTGTAGTGGGCAGATCCGCAAATTTTATTGCAAAGCAAGACGTAGTCAAAGGTGTAAGCCTCCTTGCCTGCCTTCGCCCGGACGGCATTGACGCGGGCAATTTTCGCCACCATGTCGGCATCCTTGCGGATGTCTGCTGTGGTGATGGTGGGCGTAAACTGGAACTGGGTGGGGACACCGGGAACGCAGTTCATTTGCGCACGGAAATGCGGCATGTATGCAGAGTGGATAACGTCTTGCGAACGGAACTTGAACAATACGGGACGACCTACAGGCAGGTACAACTCGCCGGTGATTTTGTCGTCCGCCGCCTTGGGGTCCAATGTGTCCACCCCAACTGTGTTGGTGCCGGCAATCATGCGTACGCTGGCGGCGCCCAACTCGTTGTCTTTGCCCGAATACCGAGCGGTCCACTTGAACTGCTGGGCATACAACTCAATCACAATGGGTTCTTTGTCTTTGGACGGGTGCATGATGGTGCTCCACGTGCTCAAGCCATAAAGGATCAACACCGCCAACACCACCGCCGGAACGACGGTCCAAATCAACTCCAACTTGTTGTTGTGCTCGAAGTAGGAGGCCTTGCGCCCGGCAGTACCGCGGTACTTGTAGGCAAAGTAAAACAGGACGGGTTGAACAATCAAGAACATCACCAAAATGATGCCCATGGAGATGTCCCACAAGTTGTCGTATTGGGGACCGTGCTCGGAAGCTGGGGTACCCAACGTTTCGGGCATCCAAGCGGCCACCATGGCGAAAAAAGAGACAATAAAAGCGATGCCAAAAAGCAGCATCCACAGACCTTGGCGGTCGTTGTCCTCAGGCGTAGGTATTGCGGTGTCTTCGTTCCGAATGGCCGATGACATTTCGTAAATCCGCACAATTTGTATGACGGCCAAAACCGCCAATACAAGCACTGTTGTTATTAAAATTCCGTTCATGAGATGCCTGGCTTATTGATGGAACAGTTCGCTTTCTTTCAAAAGGGGGTGGTTGTGCTGCTTCAGAGGGGCAGCGGCCAAATTGCGTCCTACAACGAGGATAAACAACCCAGCGAAGAACAAGAACCCACCGATTTCAGACGCACCAAATCCGTAATCCATGCCCACCGATCCGGGCATAATCATGATGTAGTGGTCCATCCAGTGACCCACCAAAACAAAGAAAGACGCCAAAGAGACAAAACCAACAATCCGCTTGGTATCCCGGCCCACCAACAGCAAGAAAGGAACCAAGAAGTTCATGGCCACCATGGCAATGAAATAGGGTTTGTACTCGCCAAAACGGGCCATGTAGTAGGTCACTTCTTCGGGGATGTTGGCGTACCAAATCAGCATGTACTGGGAAAACCAGAGGTAGGTCCAGAAAATGCTAAAGGCAAACAAGAACTTGCCCAAGTCGTGCTGGTGGTTCTCGTTGATCCAAGGCAAGTGACCACCGATGCGGAGGTAAATGACCAACAGGTTCAAAACAACGATGGACGTTACAAACATACCCGCGAAGGTGTACCAGCCAAACAAGGTGGAGAACCAGTGTGCATCGATGGACATGATGATGTCCCATGCACTGGTGGAGGACGTTACAGCGTACAACACCAAGAAAACGGCAGACAAGGAGCGTTGCTTGTTCCACAGGTGCTGCCCTTTGGGCAAGGCATCTTCGGCCAAGCTGTTCTTGCGCAGCAAGTAGGCACCGCCAAACCAAATCACGATGTAGGCCACCAAACGCGCCAAGAAGAAGGGACCGTTCAAATAACCCGCTTTTCCAGCAATGATGGAATCGTAGTTGGGGCTGTTCACGTCGGTGATTCCTTCGTGCATCCAGTGCCAAACCCCGTGAACATGGCTCACCCCGGCGATGGCAATCACCAAAATTACCAAAAGAGGAACGATCACCCACAGGGCAACAGCCTCAAAAACCCGGGTCAAACCGGCGGACCAACCCACCTGGGCGGCGTATTGAATCGCCAAGAAGAAGGTGGCTCCGATGCCCAAGGACAAGAAGAAAATGGAATTCACCAGCAAGGCAGACCAGGGGCGGTTTCCGCTTTGGTCCACATGGTGAGCATCGTGACCGGCATCGTGCATTTCCGCACTGTGTGCATCGTGCCCTTCGGCTGCGTGGGCGTCGTGCTCTTCATGGGCAGCAGGGGCCGCGTGGTCATCGTGACCGGAATGAGCAGCGACTACAGCGGTATCGGCTGCAACAGCGGTATCCGCATGCGCAACGGCTTCGTCGTGGGAGACAGCCGCCTCGTGGTGCTCCGTTGCTGCTGCATGGCCGTGATCGTCGTGGACGGATGCAGAGGCCGGTTCTTGGGTAAATCCTATCGCCAAACCCACAGCACCCGCGAGAACCAACGCGTAGGCCAGGAATTTGACATTGCGGGGAAGAACAAACATAGGTAGTACTTTATGCGATTAGTTACAGGGCAGCCGTTGCAGTAGTGTCCGCTGCGGGTGCAGCAGGTGCGCCTCCATTTTGCTCAGCGCGCAGTTGGAATACATACTTGATGATTTTCCAACGCTCGTCGTAGCTCAACTGCGATGCGTGAGAACCCATGTTGTTTTTACCGTGCATGATCACATGGTAAGCCGAACCGGGAGTGATGTCTGGAAGACGGTCGGATCCGTAGCCGGGAACACCCAAAATCTTCTCGCGTTGCATCAAGATGCCGTTTCCATCGCCTTTTTCTCCGTGGCAATGCGAGCAAAACTGGACGTAGAGAACCTTGCCGTCTTCGGCGTTCAAAGCGGCATAAGAAGCAGGTACTTCTCCGTTGCCCTTGGACAACTCGTAAGCTTCGTTGGTATTGGGAAGGCCGTAGGGCACTTCGCCCCGAGAAACCGTTCCGGCTACCGGCTTACGGGCAGAAAGGCCGTCTGCAAACTGCGTAGCAGGTTGGTAGGCTTCCAGGGAAGGAGAGCGGTACATATCGTCCATGTACACGTAGCCGGGAGTGGTTTTGTCCCAGTTGCAGGCAGCAGTCAAGGCCACCAAGGCAATTGCTGCAGTTGTTGCGTAAATGCGGTGCATATTCATCCGTACAGCAATTAGGCGTGGGTAATTTCAACGGCACCCGTCTTCTTCAGAAGGTCAACCACGTGGTCTCCGTCTTCTACTTCGATCATGAAGAGGTCGTCGGTGGTGCGTGGGTCGGGGTTTTGCGGAGCGCGGCCGGGGTACAATCCGTTGAGTACGAAGTAGGTCCAAACCATCAAGTGGGCCGTAAAAAACACGGTGAGCTCAAAAACAACCGGTACAAACGCCGGCATGTTCCAACCCCACGTCGCATTGGGTTTGCCGCCAATGTTCATCGGCCAATCCACAATCATTTGGAAGTAGGTGATGGACACGATGGTAGTCAATCCCAACAGTCCATACATGAAGGCTGCCATTGCAATGCGTGTTTCCTTCAAGCCCATGGCCTTGTCTAGGCCGTGGATGGGAAAAGGAGAGTAAACTTCCTTCACCGCGACGCCTTGCGCCCGGAGCTCTTTGACGGCACCCAAGACAACATCGTCGTCGTCGTACAGGGCGCGTACCAAGGGTTTAGAATCAGTGGTGTGCATGGTCGTCTTCCGTATGGTGTTTCTTTTGGCTCTCGCCTGAAGACTTGAGGATGGTCTTCAACTCGGCCTGAGCAATAACGGGGAAAGTGCGGGCGTACAACAGGAACAGCACGAAGAAGAATCCGATGGTTCCCATGTAGAAAGCAATGTCAATAGACGTAGGAGAGAACATGGCCCAGGAAGAGGGCAAGTAATCCCGGTGCAAGGAAGTCACAATGATGACGAAACGCTCAAACCACATACCGATGTTCACCACGATGGAGATGATGAAGGTGAAGACCAGGTTGGTACGCAGTTTCTTGGACCACATGAACTGAGGAGAAAACACGTTGCACGTCATCATGGACCAGTAGGCCCACCAGTACGGACCGGTGGCCCGGTTCAAGAATGCATACTGCTCGTATTCCACGCCGGAGTAGTAGGCAATGAACAACTCGGTGATGTACGCCACACCTACAATCGAACCGGTCACCATGATGATGATGTTCATCATCTCGATGTGTTGGATGGTGATGTAGTCCTCCATCTTGAACAGCTTGCGCACAATGATCAGCAGGGTTTGCACCATGGCAAATCCCGAGAAGATGGCGCCCGCAACGAAGTACGGAGGGAAGATGGTGGTGTGCCAGCCGGGGATAACCGACGTCGCAAAGTCCATGGATACGATGGTGTGTACGGAAAGTACCAAGGGGGTAGCCAAACCGGCCAGTACCAAGGATACCTCTTCAAAACGCTGCCAGTGCTTGGCCTTGCCGCCCCAACCAAAGGCCAAGATGCGGTAGACGTGCTTCTGAATGGGGTTGATGGCGCGGTCCCGGATCATGGCAAAGTCGGGGATCAGACCGACGTACCAGAATACCGTCGAAACGCTCAAATACGTAGAGAGAGCGAATACGTCCCACAACAAAGGCGAGTTGAAGTTCACCCACAAGGAACCAAACTGGTTGGGAATAGGCAATACGAAGTAGGAAACCCATACCCGGCCCATGTGAATTACCGGGAATAGCGCCGCTTGGATGACCGAGAAAATGGTCATGGCCTCGGCCGACCGGTTGATGGACATACGCCACTTCTGACGGAACAACAACAAAACCGCAGAAATCAAGGTTCCGGCGTGGCCAATACCAACCCACCAAACGAAGTTGGTGATGTCCCATGCCCAACCGACGGTCTTGTTCAGACCCCAGGATCCAATACCGTTGGCAATGGTCCAGAGGATGCCGCCCACGCCCCACAGGAACATGGCCAGGGCAATCCCGAAGGCAATCCACCAGCTTTTAGGAGCCGTAGACTCGATAGGGCGAACAACGTCCAGCGTGATATCGTGGTACGTCTTGTCCCCTAATACCAGGGGCTCTCGAACGGGCGATTCGTAATGCATGTGCAATCGCAGGATTAAGCTTGGTTTCTAACTTTCGTTTGGTAGAAGACCGAGGGCTGTGTGCCTACTTCTTCCAACAAATGGTATGCGCGGGTATCTTGCTTGGCGGCCGAAACAAGGCTGCCGGCTTTGTTCACATCGCCAAAACCAATGGCTCCGGTAGAACAAGCCTGTGCGCAAGCCGTGGTAAATGCGCCGTCGGCCATGGGCTCGCCCTTCTTCTTGGCTTCCAATTTGGCGTACTGAATGCGCTGGATGCAGAAGGAGCACTTCTCCATCACACCGCGGGAACGAACGGTAACGTCGGGATTCAA
>JBIIBX010000051.1:0-9316 GCA_044239185.1 Schleiferiaceae bacterium
AACACAACGGTTCGCGGAGTCGTTTTAGAAGAAAAATCCAAACTGCGCATGGCCGGTGTGGCGGTCGTCAACGTGCGCACGGCTGAGGGAATACGCACCAACCGAGCCGGCGCTTTTTCCTTAGAGGCCAAAAGAGGCGACACCCTGGTTTTTTCCCAGCCCCTTTTTTCTTTTTACAAATGGGTGGTTCCTGCGAAAGTACCCGATACCCTGGTCGTGGTCATGAAACCGCAAAACTTGTTGCTTAACGAAGTCCCTGTCAAAGGGTACCGCATCACCATGAACCAACCCGTCCCTATGGACGTGCTCCCCCCTGCCCGCCCCTCGGGCGAGGACATCCGAACGCCGCAGCCGGTGGCTCCCACCTTGGCGAACCCCGTCGATTTTTTCTACGAAATGTTTGGCAACCGGCCCCGCCAACTTCGCCAACTAAGGTCCCTGCTGGAAGCGGAGGCCTACCGCGAGCAACTCAACAAAAGCCGCAACCGAAATGCCCTCTTTGCCCTTACCGGGTTGGAAGGGGAAAAAGTCGAACAATTCTTGCTGTACTGCAGGCTGAACCAGTCGCAAATTGACGCGTCCACAGACTACCAGCTGCTGGAAAGTCTACTCGCCTGCTTCGCTGAATTTGAAGACTTGGGAGACGACTCCAGCCCCGGAACGCCTTTGGATTAACCGATACCGCGCTTAACGGCTGTAGTTCGGTGCTTCCCGCGTGATGGTGACGTCGTGCGGATGGCTTTCCGCGGCACCGGCCGTGGTAATGCGCACAAAACGGCCATTTTTCTGAAGAGCGTCAATGTTTGGCGCACCGCAGTACCCCATTCCTGCGCGCAAACCGCCCACAAACTGGTACATCACTTCGGCCACTTCGCCCTTGTACGGAACGCGTCCCACAATGCCTTCGGGAACCAACTTCTTGATGTCGTCCTCCACGTCTTGGAAATACCGGTCTTTGGAACCTGCTTGCATGGCTTCCACCGACCCCATGCCGCGGTACGATTTGAACCGACGTCCATCCAAAATAATGCTGTCTCCAGGAGCTTCCAGTGTGCCAGCGAACATGGATCCCAGCATCACGCAGTCCGCACCAGCGGCGATTGCCTTTACAATGTCTCCGGTGTAGCGAATGCCTCCGTCGGCAATGACGGGAACCCCCGAGCCGGCGATGGCTGCAGCAACTTCCATTACGGCGGAAAGCTGCGGAACTCCCACTCCCGCGATAATGCGGGTGGTGCAAATGGAGCCTGGCCCAATTCCGACTTTCACGGCATCCGCACCCGCTTCCACCAAGTAGCGCGCGGCCTCAGCCGTCGCGATGTTTCCCACAACTACATCCAGGTTGGGATATTTCGCCTTTACAGCGCGCAAGGCATCAACCACACCGCGGGTATGGCCGTGTGCCGTATCAATGACTACCGCGTCTACGTTGGCTTCCACCAAGGCCGTAACCCGGTCAACCACATCGCCGGTCACCCCAACCGCTGCAGCCACCCGAAGACGACCGAAAGCGTCTTTGTTGGCATTGGGCTTGTTCTTCTTTTTGGAAATATCCCGGTAGGTAATCAATCCCACCAAAGTACCGTCCGCCTTGACGACCGGAAGCTTCTCCACTTTGTTGTTTTGCAGAATGATTTCCGCTTCTTCCAACGTGGTGTTTTCTTTGCCCGTTACCAAGTTGGTCTTGGTCATGATTTCCGCAACGCGCTTTTCGTCGTTGGTCTCAAAACGGAGATCTCGGTTGGTTACAATGCCCTCCAAAATACCGGCGTCCGTTACCACGGGAATGCCCCCAATCCGGTATTCGGTCATCAGCCGCTTGGCTTCGGCCAAGGTGGCCGTTGCCTTCAGCGTGACGGGGTCCAAAATCATTCCGCTTTCTGCGCGTTTCACCTTGCGCACCTCCACCGCTTGTTGCTCAGCCGTCATGTTCTTGTGCAACACACCGATGCCGCCTTCTTGCGCAATGGCTATGGCCATCGTAGACTCCGTTACCGTGTCCATCGCCGCACTGACAATGGGGGTATTCAAGGAAATAGAACGGGTGAATTTGGACTGAATCCGGACGTCGCGGGGCAACACTTCCGAAAATGCGGGAACCAAGAGTACGTCGTCGTACGTCAGGTATTCACCGAGAACTTTGTCTGAGGAGAGGGGCATAGCAATTCTGTTTGAATTGCATGCAAAGATACCAAAAAAAGGCCGCCCTTTTCGGGGCGGCCTTGGATAATTTATGCGAAGTGGACTTAACGCAGCAGGGTCAAACTGCCCTGTACGTCTTTCAATTCCTCTTGAACCGATCGGTACTTCAAGCGGTACATGTAAACCCCCATGGGCACATCTGCACCGTTCATTGTTCCGTCCCACCCTTGCTTTTCGTTTGTGGTGGAGAAAACCATGTTGCCCCAGCGATCGAAAATCTCCAAGGAGTACGACGCCGACTCCGCGTACACATTTTGCGGACGCCAAACCCGGTTGGCCGGCTGGTTAGAGGCTGGATTGAAAGCGTTTGGAATGAACATGCGCGGCATGTGCTCGGCGCAGGCCACATTGGAAACACTCCGGAAAGGCAAGCCGTCAAAATCCACAAAACCGAGCGGATTGTTTTGCTCAATGGCCACGACGCGGTAGCAGAAGATACCCGTTGCATCGGGACCCAAACTGCGGATGTTGTCGTTGAATACCGTGTCATTTCCTGCAACACTGCCCACTAAGTTGAAAGGACCGGCTTCGTTCTGTGCCCGGTATACCTGGTATTCCTTGACGGAACCGCCGTAATCCCGGTAGGAATTCCAAACTACGCGGTTCACCAAATTGTCTTGGGCCGTGGCCTTGACCAAAATAGTCGTAGCAATGTTGGAAGCCGTATCGATGTTGCCACACGAATCCGTGGCTACAAAACGGTACTCGTAGATGTGGTTGTCGGGGTCTGCAGTGAAATCGGTAAACCGAATTTCCCAGGGTCCTACGCTGGGCTTGGGCAACTTGCCCAAAGAAATAAAGGGCATTCCTGGGCGGTCGGCGCGTTGGATGTCAAAATTGACGACATCGGCATCCTTGTCTATAAATACCACCATGTCAACGGCCTTGTCCGTACGAACACCGGTGCGCGCCAGATACAGCAGGCGCGAACGTTGAACCACCAGTCCATTGATACACTGCTGGTTGGATGTCGCATGCAAGGTGCCTGAAGTATCTACCGCACGAACGTAGTAGCAGTAGCTGTATCCGGAAATTACATCGCGGGAAGAATACGTCACGAAACTACCGGGTGCAGGATTCGGATTTCCAGGCAACGTAGCCAGTAAAACCCCGGTTTGGGTCGGTCCACCGGGAGGCGTTACATCGGCCAGGACTTGGTACTTGGAAACACCACCAGGCCATCCCAAATAGGCATTCCAAGAAAGCCGCAAAATGGCCTCACACGGATCGATGTTTTCATTGAGCAACATGTTGTTGTGGTACGGCACCAACAAGTCGCTGCTCTGGTTGCCGCAACTGTCTACCGAAATCACTTTGTAGGAACCAATGGTTGTATTCGGGTCCAATCCCGGAATGACGTACGGCATGGGCTGGTTGGCGGGAACCGTAGCCAAGGGTGTCCAGGTGGCACCATTTCCTACCAGAACGATGTAGCTCACAATGTCCCCCGATTTGCTGGGCTGCCAGGACAGCACGGCATTGGGCCCCTGTACACTTACGGAATCCAAGGCCATGGCGTCCGTATTCACTTGGTCGGAGAATTGGCCGCTGTCTTGGGTGGAGTTGCAACTTCCCGCCACACGAATTTCGTAGCGCAACAGGTCCCCGCACAAGTTGACGGTGTCGTTGTAGGCCAGGTTAGTCGTCGAGCCAATTTGCGTCCACGGAGAAGTAGTACCTCTGCGCCACACCTCGTAGGTCCAGCCCGTGCCCGTGTGGCCCGCATTCCAGGCCAGCTGTGCAACATACGAATTCGTTGGAGGGAAAGGAGTTACATCCAACTCAATCAAAGAAATGGTGTCTGAGGGAGCCGATGTCAGTCCACATCCGCCCAGGGTACGCATGTAATAATAGGCGGACTGACCCGCCGCAGGATTGGTGTGGGTAAACGTTGAGGTGTTGTAACCAAAGACGGTGTCCACCGCCACAAACGGAACCGCTGTATTGGTTCCGTAGTACACCACGTACGCATCAAAATTTTGACCGGTATCCGCAGGGGTAGACCAATTGATGGAATTGCGGCCGTTGGGCAAACGGGTTACGCAAGAAGCGCTCAAATCCGGTGCGTCGGGCATGGAGTTGATCACTTCCACAATAACGTTCACCGTCTGGGCCGCGGGTACCGGGCAGTAATTGTCTGCCATCCGCAACAAGAAGGGATAGACGTTGGACAATTGCCCACACGAATTCGATGTGGTGGCCAGGTGACCGCAATCGGTCTGCCACTCAAAAACAACCTCGTTCACGGTGGGAATTCCAAGGATGCCTGCTTGTCCCGGCTTCGGAACAATGGTGGCACACGGCGGATTGAGGCACCCCGCATTGGCGTTATTCAAAGGAGATCCCAACTGCTGTCCCAAAGGCTTGCAATCGATCAACTGCGGAGCAAACGTAGGAAGCAGCTGTGTTTCGGTGGCCACCATGCCAAATTTGACTTTTTCTCCAGCGAAAACACTGACCTTCCAATAAGCTACCGATCCATTCGCCGCATAAACGGGCTTTACGGTATCAAAACCTGCGTAGTTTTGAATAACGACGGTCGGCGGCAAATTGGTGGTACCCGAGCCGGTCTGCGGGATGGACGGACAACCGGTGCGAATAATAATCGGAATATCCCGGTATACTTCGGCAATCACCTGGCCGCAACGGCGGGTTTCAATTTTTACCGCAGAGGCATATCCGCCACCGATCTGCGGAGTGATGGTGATGTTACCCGTAACGGTGTTGAACTGCATGCCCGGGTTTGAAGGAAAAGGCCCGGTACCGGGATTCAGTGTCCACGAATAGCCACCGGTGGACGCAATGGGGTTTCCACTTGTGCCCAATGGAGCAGTGAGTGAGTACTCCATTTCGTCCAAATCCGTATCGGCCGCATTGTGGGAGTAGGTATAGGTATAACCCGAACAAATTACCGAAATCGGAGCCTCTGCAAAGCTGGGCGACGAATCGTAGCAGGGGTTCATGTTGAGCGCAGGAGTTCCTACTCCGCCGGGAGAGAACGGCTTCATCACAGCGCGTAGACGAAACGATTGACCGGATGAGCCCGGCATGTTCAACAACCCGTCAGGACGGCAGCAATTCTCGTAGTAAAAAGTCCAACCCGTTGCGGGAGGGGTTCCGTTCAAAGTAACCGGCGCAGATTGAAACACGTGTTGCTCAATGGAGCCATTGGCCGAAGGTCCTACACACGCTTGCTGACCGGAATAGCATGCGGGAGAAACGTTTAATCCCGGGGACACCCGCTGGCAAACAATGGACGGAACGGGACTGTTCGAGGTCAAGGTCAACGACGCGTCGTTGAACGTAATACCTCCGCACTCGCGGTAGACCGCCACGCGAAAAACCACCTTACCAGCGTTGGGGCCCGATGTTAAACAGGTCCAGGTTACCTCGCCCCCAATCAAGTGGGACGCCTTCGTCGGAATACTTACCAATGCCAGAATGGCCAGTAGGAACAGAACAGACTTTCTCATGTGTACAAATGTAACACAGGGCTCCCCGTCGTTCAAGCCTTTTTTGCCCCCTGCAGCCGCCGCTGCGTCAAGTGGACTTTTGAACGCGTAAACGCATTCTAGCCTTTCAGCAATCCCCGGGAAATAACCAACCTTTGGATTTCGGAAGTGCCTTCGCCAATGGTGCACAACTTGGAATCGCGGTAGAATTTTTCTGCAGGGAAATCCTTGGTGTAACCATACCCGCCGTGGATTTGGACGCCCTCGTTGGCCACCTTCACGCACACTTCGGAGGCCACCAGTTTGGCCATGGCAGACTCTTGGGTCATTTTCAGACCGGCATCTTTCAAAGCCCCTGCATGGCGGGTAAGCAATTCCGCGGATTCAATCTCCGTAGCCATGTCGGCCAACTTAAAGGCGATGGCTTGGAAAGAAGAAATCTTTTGTCCAAACTGTTCGCGTTCTTGGCTGTACTTTTTGGCTGCCAAAAAGGCCCCTTTGGCAATGCCCAAAGAGAGTGCAGCAATGGAAATCCGGCCTCCGTCGAGAATCTTCATGGACTGGATAAACCCGTCCCCTACTTCGCCCAACCGGTTTTCGTCGGAAATGCGGCAGTTATCGAAGAAAAGACCGCCGGTTTCGGAAGCCCGCATGCCCAGTTTGTTTTCTTTTTTCCCTGAGGAGAATCCAGGGGTGCCTTTTTCCACCACAAACGCCGTCATGCCGTGGGAGTCTCCTTTTTCGCCGGTGCGCACAATGACGACCGCCACATCGCCGGAAATGGCGTGGGTAATAAAGTTCTTGGAACCGTTCAAAATCCAGTCGCCGCCGTCGCGTACCGCTGTGGTGTGCATGCCACCGGCGTCGGATCCTGTCCCGGTTTCGGTAAGACCCCAGGCACCAATCCATTCGGCCGTTGCCAATTTGGGCAACCAACGCTTTTTCTGCTCTTCGTTGCCAAAAGCCAAAATGTGGCCGGTGCACAAGGAATTGTGGGCGGCCACACTCAGACCGATGGAGCTGCACACCTGGGAAATCTCTTCAATGACCGAAATGTAACTTTGGTAATTTAGGCCCGACCCGCCGTATTCCTCGGGTACCAAAACCCCCATAAATCCTTGGGCCCCAAGGGCACGAAAGACGTCGACCGGAAAGTGTTGGCTCTCGTCCCAATCCATAACGTGCGGACGAATGTATTGCTCGGCAAAAGCGCGGGCCGATTCGGCCACCATTTTACGGGTTTCGGCTGCTTCGGGGGTCTCGTAAATCCACTGCATGGCGTCGTATTTGCTACTTAAACGTTGATTAGGTTGGAATGTTCTACTCGGGGGAATGGGAGGACACCAAGCGAACTGCCTGGTCTTCCAAGCGGTACTGCTGCCCGCTCTCTGGGCACGCGGCAAAACCGTTTTCGTCGAACACCAAGGAATGCCCGTACTGGGAAATCCACCCCCGTTGTCGGGCGGGATTGCCTACCACCAGGGCGTAGGGAGGAATGGTCTTGGTGACCACCGCACCCGCTCCTACAAAGGCATATTCCCCAATGTCGTGGCCGCAGACAACGGTGGCATTGGCTCCAATACTGGCCCCCTTCCCTACCCGGGTTTGGGCGTACTGGCCGCGTCGGTTCACGGCGCTCCGTGGATTGGTTACATTGGTAAAAACACAGGAAGGGCCCAAAAAAACATCGTCGTCGCAGAGCACCCCCGTGTACAAGGAGACATTGTTCTGGACTTTAACGTTCTTCCCCAAGTGCACCCCGGGTGAGACCACCACATTTTGTCCGATGTTGCAGTTTTCGCCCAAAACGGCGCCGGGCATGATGTGCGAGAAATGCCAAATTTTGGTGCCAGAACCCAGTACAGCTCCTTCGTCGACCACCGCAGTGGGGTGCACAAAGACCGAATCTCCTTCCATGGGTTCGAAGATACGTTTCAATTGACGACCTTTGGATCATGAAAAATCGCATCATTGCACTGGTATTTGGACTGGCCTTTGGCAGCACCTCCGTGTGGGCCTGGGGGCAATTGGGCCATCGGGTCGTTGGGGAAGTCGCCTGGAACCATTTGACTCCCAAAGCACAGAAAAAAGTTTCGGCCGTACTGGGGGACGAGTCTTTGGCCCTTTCTTCGACGTGGATGGATTTTATCAAGTCCGACCCGGCGCAAAAACACCGCGACCCTTGGCACTATTGCACTGTGTGCAACGGCTGCTCCTACCACGATTCCCTGCGCCCGAAAGAAGGCGACATCATCGGTACGTTGGAACGTCTTTTGAACGAATTGGAGACCAAAAAATTCACCGACGGCACGGAGAAAGAAGCCTTGCGCATGGTCGTGCATTTGGTCGGGGATCTGCACCAACCTCTGCACGTGGGACAGCCCGGAGACCGGGGGGGCAACGACTTCAAAGTGAAGTGGTTCGGTCAAAGTACCAATCTGCATACCGTTTGGGACACCTACTTGATTGACGACTACGGCCTTAGCTTCACAGAGTTGGCGCGCGCGGTGGACCAGTACGGCGCAGACACCGTCCGCCAGTGGCAGGCGACCACCGTTCGGGATTGGGCCAACGAATCCCGGGTGCTGCGGGAAACCATTTACCCCGCAGAAGACAAAACAAATTTGAGTTACCGGTATTCGTACGACCATTTGGAAGAAGCCAAGTTGCGTCTGGCCCAAGCGGGCATACGCTTGGCGGGAATCCTCAACAAAATTTACGGGTAACCTTTTTACCGGGCTCCCATGCTAAACAAGCGGACTGTTTACGCCTTGCACGCGCTGATCCACCTGGCCAAAGCTGGGCCCGGTGCGTGTGTTGGGGCAAGTAAACTGGCCGCAAGCATTGGTTGTTCGCCCAAATTTCTAGAGCGTATCTTGTTGGAATTGAAACAGGCAGGGACGCTTATATCTACAACCGGTCGAGCCGGAGGATATGCCTTGCAACCGGATGCTAATCGCATCAGTTTGGCGGAAATTATTCGTCCTTTGGAAGGGCCCATTGCCTTGCTTCCGTGCGCTTCGCATCGGTTTTACGAGCCCTGCAGCACCTGTCCTTCGCCCGAGGCCTGTGGGCTGCGGCTGGCCTTGGTGGATGTCCGAAATGCGTCGGTAGACGTTTTAAAGCGCTGGACACTGGCATCGGTGGTCGCGGCAGAAGGCGATTTGCTGGGCGGTTTGCGCTCCATGGACCACCCCGTACCCTACGAACCCCGTACCTTTGCCCCTTAATTCCCGGGAGCATTCCGCTCCTTGAATCCTTCCTTTTTCGATTGAATTAATACCGTCTTATGTCTATTGCCCTTTCCACTCCCCCCGTTGCCAACTCCATTCTGGAAACCATAGGCCGCACCCCCATGGTGCGCCTCAATAAAATTGCCGAAGACCTTCCTGGGACCGTATTGGCCAAAGTGGAGTACTTCAACCCCGGGCATTCCACCAAGGACCGTATGGCCTTGCAAATGGTCGAGGATGCTGAAAAGGCCGGGCTGTTGAAACCGGGCGGTACCATCATTGAGTGCACCTCCGGCAATACGGGGATGGGCCTGGCCCTGGCAGCCTGCGTAAAGGGATACAAATTGATTTGCACCCTCAGCGACAAGCAGTCCAAAGAGAAAATGGATGTATTGCGCGCTTTGGGAGCTGAAATACACGTGTGCCCTA
>JBIIBX010000046.1:0-9688 GCA_044239185.1 Schleiferiaceae bacterium
AGAATCCTTCTTTGCGCTGCGGGGCCGTTTTGAAGAAGCGGAAGGGCCCTTGAAGGTGCATTGCGCCGTCCAACCCGGTCAAAAAAAGACCTTCAAAGTGGACGACTCGGAATATTCCCGGCTGTCTGACCACATCGGCCGGTTTCCGGTGGTGATTATTTCACCGGCCGACCGGGACTTGCTTTCCGAGGGAAGTGCGTTGCGCCGGAAGTTTTTGGACGGAATGGTTTCCCAGGCCGACCGAACGTACCTGGAAAATTGGATGCAGTACCAGCGCACGGTGCAACAGCGAAATGCCTTGTTGAAGTATTTTGCGGCCAACCGCGTTTTTTCGGAAGACCAACTCGCGGTCTATGATCTCCAAATGGCCGCCTTGGCCCCCGGGTTGCACGCCGCCCGGAAGGCATTTGCTGCTTCCTTTGCCCCCGAACTAAAGCGGTTCTACGCCTTGTTGTCGGGCGGTCAGGAAGAAGTAGACTGGCAGTACGAATCCGACCTCAACGAGGCCCCCATGGAAACCTTGTTGCAGCAAGCACGCGCAAAAGACCGGGTGCTGCAGTACACCAGCGTCGGCTTGCACAAAGACGATCTTGTTTTCACGCTCAACGGTCGGCCGCTTAAAAAAGTCGGCTCCCAGGGGCAGCAAAAAAGCTACCTCGTTGCGGTTAAATTGGCCCAGTTCGCCCGGCTGACCGCTGCTTTGGGCAGAAAGCCCCTGTTGTTGCTGGACGATGTTTTCGACAAATTGGACGCCCAGCGGGTGGAGGCCTTGGTCTCCCTGGTGCGCGCCAACGAATTCGGTCAAATCTTTTTAACGGACACCCATCCCGATCGCACCGAAGCGTTGGTCAAACGCATGGACGAGACCGGGAATGTGGTGAACCTGTAGGGGAGGATTGGCGGTTGGCGCCCGTTGAGCAGGGCGCGGTCCGGAGCAAACGTTTGTGTACTTTTGTTTCATGGCCAAACGGGACAACACAGAATCATTGGGCACCTTGCTGCACCGTTGGTTGGCTCCGTTGCACCGCGATCCAGTTTTCCGAAATGCAGCAGCACGAGCAGCGTGGGAAGAGCTCTTAGGGGCCAATGTGGCCCAGCGCACCCAGCGGTTGGAATGGCACGGGGCGGAATTGGTGGTTTGGTTGGATTCGTCGGCCATGCGCCACGAATTGGACCTCCAAAAAACCCGCATCGCAGAAGCGTTGCGCCAAGCTTTGGGGGAGGAGTACCCGCTGGAGAAACTGCGATTTTCTTAAAATAAAAAAAAGCGCCCGAAGGCGCTTTTCTTTGCTTGTAGACCCGAAACGGGATTAAAACGTTTCTTTGGTACCAAAGAAAAAGGCGCCTTCGGTAGCGGCGTTTTCGTCGGAATCGGAACCGTGAACGGCGTTGGCGGCAATGCTCTCAGCGTACATCCGGCGGATGGTTCCTTCTGCGGCCTTGGCGGGATCCGTGGCTCCAATCAAGGTGCGGAAATCTTCCACTGCGTTGTCTTTTTCCAGGATGGCGGCTACAATGGGGCCGGAGGTCATGTACTCCACCAACTCGCCAAAGAACGGACGCTCGCGGTGAATGTCGTAGAATAGACCCGCTTCGTGCTGGCTCAAACGCTGCATTTGGAGGGTAACGATGCGAAAGCCCGCTTCGTTGATTTTGGCGAGAATAGCACCAATGTGCCCGTTCGCTACGGCGTCGGGCTTGATCATGGTAAAGGTCCGGTTTGTGGCCATGGATTGCATTTTTTTAGTGGCCACAAAAGTACGAAATTGCTGCCATGTTTGAACTAACCTCGTTTTTGGATGCTGCCCCTCGGAAAGTGGTGCTTACCACCCACTGGAACCCCGACGGAGATGCCGTAGGAAGTACGCTCGGCCTGTTGGCGGTCTTGCGAAGCCGCGGCCACGAGGTTGACGCTGTGTTTCCCAATGCTCCTTCCACCAACTTGCATTGGATGCCCCTCTGGGGAACGTCCGGAGTTTGGGTGGACGACGTGGCGGCCGAATCGGTAGACGCCTTGCTGCAGCGTGCAGACCTGGTGGTTGCCTTGGACTACAACCAGTGGTCCCGAACGGGGGAGTCGCTGGCTGCGCGCCTTGCGCTTTACACCGGAACAACCGCTTTGGTGGATCACCACCCACAGCCCGATGCGTCGTTTTCCTTTCTGCTCTCCGATACGACCGCCAGCAGCACGTGTGAATTGGTGGAGCGCTGGGTGCACCAAGCGGGATGGTCCAACAACGTGGACGCCGGCGCGGCAACGTGTTTTTTTACTGGAATGCTCACCGATACCGGCAGTTTCCGGTACCCTTCTACCTCGGCCTACACCTTGTCCGCTGCGGCCCGCATGGTCGAGGCCGGGGCCTTTCCCGAGTCCATTCACGAGCGCCTGTTCGATGCGTTAAGTCCCCAGCGCATGCTTTTGTGGGGAGAAGCCTTGCGGGGCATGCAGTTCTGGGAGTCGGGCAAATTGGCTGTTTTGACCTTGGACAAACCGACGTTGGATAAAATTGGCTATGCCAAAGGAGATTCCGACGGCTTGGTAAACCAAGGATTGGCGGTTAAAGGAGTGGAGGTCAGTGCCTTTTTTCGCGAAGAAGCCGCCGGAGTGAAAATTTCGTTCCGCTCGAAAGGGCCCCGGGATGTGAATGCGTTCTCTCGGGCGCATTTTTCGGGGGGAGGCCATGTAAATGCGGCAGGCGGTTTTTTTGCAGGTTCCCTGCAAGAAGCGCTTGCCCTTTTGAAGAAGGCCTCGTCTGGGTGGCTCGTGGCCCTTCTCTTGAGCGCGGGGTTGATCGGATGCACAGGCCGCGAAGCCGGAGAAACCCGGATGGACCAAACGTCTGCATCCGGTGATACGCGTCTTGATCCCGAAGCGGAGTTGATTCAACAGCACCGGGACCAGCTTGCAACGGAACGCCGTTCCATGGAACGGTTCATTGCCGACCGGGGTTGGACCATGCAAACAGGAGGCACCGGTTGGAAGCTCTGGCGGGTAGAAAAAGGCGCCGGGGCTGCCCTGCAGACGGGGGACGGAGTGGAATTGACCGCACGAGCCACCGACTTGCGCAACACGGTTTTTTACCGGTACCCTGCAACCAAACCGTTGGCCTTCCGTGTAGGCCAAGACAACGTCGGCGAGATTGGCTTGCACGAGGTTTTGTTGGGGTCTCACCGGGGAGATAGCTTGGTGGTTGTATTGCCTGCGCATTTGGCGCATGGCGTGGCGGGCGATTTGCACGAAATACCGCCAATGAGTCCCGTCGTTTATTACCTTCGCGTTCGGTAAAATTTGGGTACACTTTTTGTTTTGTGACGGCCGTACCCAACCCCATTTCTTGATTTGCTCATTTATAAACAGAACCTTCATCCCATGAAAAAACAAATTCTCGCCTGGTTGATTGCGGGCGTAACGGCACTGACGGGCACCGCGTGCCAAGCCAAAGGCACCGTATCTGTGAACGGTGAAAAAGTAGCCGTGAACGACGGCATGTATGCCCTTTTTCAAACCAGCCAAGGCGATATTTTGGTGCGTTTGGAATTCAAAAAGGCACCCATGACTGTGGCCAATTTTGTGGCTTTGGCCGAAGGAACCCATCCGTTGGTGGCCGTTCGTAAGAACCAGCCCTTTTACGACGGACTGTTTTTCCACCGCTGCATCAAGAATTTCATGATCCAAGGCGGCGACCCCGACGGAACCGGAATGGGCGGCCCCGGATACCAGTTTCCCGATGAATTTGAGCCTTCCTTGAAGCACGACACCGTCGGTATTTTGTCCATGGCCAATGCGGGTCCCGGCACCAACGGTTCCCAATTCTTTATTACGGAGGTACCTACTCCGTGGTTGGACAACCGCCACAGCGTGTTTGGACAGGTAGTGGCAGGCCATGCCAAAATGGCGGTCATCACCTCGTTGCCCCAAAATGCGAGCAACAAACCCAACGAAGACGTGGTGTTGAAAAAGCTCGAAATCATCCGCGTGGGCAAGGACGCCGAGGCTTTTGATGCCCCCAAAGTTTTTGCTGAGCGCAAAGCCAATGGCGAAAAAGAGAAACAAGAGCGCAATGCGGCTGCCGATAAAATCAGCCAAGAGCGCTTGGCGCAGTTCTCTTTTTGGTCCGACGGCGGAACGGTAGACCAAGCGGCGTACACCAAGGCCTATGCCCAATGGAATGGCAAGGCCGTGGCCAAAGCGGGCGGTTTGAAAGTGCTTGTGGTGAAGGAAGGTACCGGTGCACCGGTGCAAGCCGGAAACCAAGTTTCGGTCCACTATGTAGGTTACTTGGCCAATGGCAATTACTTCGATGCCTCCGTGAAGTCGGTGGCGCAGTTGTGCGGTGGCTACGATCCCCGTCGCGAACCGTACAATGCATTTACGGTAACGGCTGGACCAGAAGGTCAAGTGATTGAAGGTTGGAAGCAAGGGTTGATGGGCCTGAAAAAGGGCACACACGCCAAGTTGATCATTCCCCCCACCATGGCCTACGGAGACCGCGACATGGGCATCATTCCCCCAAATTCCACGTTGGTATTCGACGTGTGGATCGAAGACGTTCAATAAATTAAACTTTTCAGCCCATGTTATTGGCCCATATACACACCAACCGCGGAACCATTACTGCGGAACTTTTTTACGACAAAGTGCCTATGACCGTGGGCAATTTCGTGGGCTTGGCCCAGGGAAATTTGGCCAACCACGCGGTTAAAAAAGGCGTCCCTTATTACGACGGGCTGAAATTCCACCGAGTCATTGACAACTTCATGATTCAAGGAGGCGACCCCCAAGGGTCCGGATCGGGCGGTCCCGGCTACAAGTTTGCCGACGAATTTCACCCCGATTTGCGCCACGACGGCCCCGGCATTCTGTCCATGGCCAACGCCGGCCCCGGCACCAACGGGTCCCAGTTTTTCATCACCCATACCGAAACGTCGTGGTTGGACGGCAAGCACACCGTTTTTGGCAAAGTGGTCATGGGCATGGAGATTGTGAATGCCATCCGTCAGGGAGACCGCATCGAACGGATGGAAATCGAAGCCAAAGACGCGGCCGCCGCTTTTGATGCCGTAGCGGCCTTTGAAGCAGGCCAAGAAGCGGCCAAGCGCGAAGCCCAGGAAGCCGCCGCAGCCGCGGACAAAGCATTGTCTGATTTGGTTGCTGGATTCGAACGCACCGACTCAGGTCTTTATTACCGCATGGACACCGTCGGTTCCGGCCCGCGTCCATCCAAAGGCCAGAACGTCAAGGTGCACTACACCGGCATGCTTACAGACGAAAGCATTTTCGACAGCAGTGTACAACGCGGCACGCCCATCGCCATCGCCATTGGAGTGGGCCAAGTGATTGAGGGCTGGGACGAAGGCAGTCTGCTGTTAAACGAAGGCTCCAAAGCGCGTTTTGTGATTCCATCGCACCTGGGCTACGGTTCTCGGGGAGCAGGAGGGGTCATTCCGCCCAATGCTACCTTGATCTTTGATGTGGAGTTGGTGAAGGTGGGCTAATCCCATTTCGTTGCCTATGCACAAAAAAGCCGGCCCTTGGGCCGGCTTTTTTGTGCTCAACGGAAGCGGTTCACTCCTGCGATTTCTTGCGGACCACGTCCAGGGCCTTGAGTTGGTCGCGGTACCGAGCGGCTTCGAGGAAGTCCAGGTTCTTGGCGGCGGTTTCCATGGCCTTTCGGGTAAGGGCAATTTTCTGGTCCAATTCCGACGTCGTCTGGTAGCGCAATTCGGGCTCTTGGGCCACTTTTTTTTCGGCCTCCCGCAGTTGGTTGGCATCGCGCTTTTTGGAAAAAAGGCTCTCTGCTTTTTTGGCGATGGCGGTGGGTACTTGGTTGTGGGCCAGGTTGTACGCTTCTTGGAGGGTCCTCCGACGGGCGGTCTCGTCCAAGGTGCGCTGCATGGAATTCGTGATTTTGTCTGCGTAGAAAATTGCCTTCCCGTTGACATTTCGGGCCGCACGCCCTACGGTTTGCACCAGAGACCGCTCGCTGCGCAAGAACCCTTCTTTGTCGGCATCCAGAATGGCCACCAGCGACACCTGGGGAAAGTCCAGACCTTCCCGCAACAGGTTCACGCCGATAAGCACGTCGAACCGGCCTTCGCGCAGGTCGTCCATGATTTCAATGCGCTCCATGGTTTCTACGTCGGAGTGGATGTAGCGGCACCGTACGCCGTAGCGGGTGAGGAACTTCGTGAGTTCTTCGGCCATCCGTTTGGTGAGGGTGGTGACCAAGACGCGTTCGTCCAAATCCACGCGTTTGTGGATTTCCTCCATAAGGTCGTCCACTTGGTTTTTAGAAGGACGCACCTCGATAATGGGGTCCAGCAGTCCCGTGGGACGGATGATTTGTTCCACAACCACCCCGCCTGAGCGTTCCAATTCGTAGTCGGCCGGAGTGGCACTCACGTACAAAACCTGGTTTTGCAGGGTCTCGAATTCGTCAAACCGCAGCGGACGGTTGTCCATGGCCGCCGGAAGGCGGAATCCGTATTCCACCAAGTTTTCTTTTCGGGACCGGTCGCCTCCGTACATGGCGCGCACCTGGGGCAAGGTGACGTGGCTTTCGTCCACCACCAGTAGAAAGTCATTTGGGAAGTAATCCAACAGGCAAAAGGGACGCGTGCCGGGTTCCCGGCCGTCCAGGTAGCGGGAGTAGTTTTCAATGCCCGAGCAGTAGCCCAGTTCCCGGATCATCTCCAAGTCGAAATTGGTGCGTTCTTCCAAGCGTTTGGCCTCCAAGGGACGGCCGTTCTGCAGAAAGAAATCCACTTGCTTCACCAAGTCGTCCTGGATGCCGTGGATGGCCCTTTGGAGTTGAGCGGGAGTCGTGACAAATAAGTTGGCCGGGTACACCTGGATAGCGTCCAACGATTCGACTTTTTGGTGGCGTTCGCCGTCCATGGCGTCGATTTGGTCGATTTCGTCGTCCCACAGCGTAATGCGGTAATACGTATCTCCGTAGGCCGGGAAAATATCCACGGTGTCTCCTTTGACCCGAAAATTCCCCCGTTTGAATTCGGCGGTGGTCCGGCTGTAAAGAGCGCTTACAAATTGATGCAAAAGCGCCTGCCGACCCACGCGCTGGCCTTTTTTAACCGCCACCACCTGTTGGCCAAATGCTTCGGGATTCCCTGCTCCGTACAAACAGCTCACCGACGCCACCACCAACACGTCCCGGCGTCCACTCAAAAGCGACGACGTCGTACTCAAACGAAGTTTTTCGATTTCCTCGTTGATGGCGAGGTCTTTCTCGATGTACGTGCCGGTGGAAGGGATGTAGGCCTCCGGCTGGTAGTAGTCGTAGTAGGATACAAAGTACTCTACCGCGTTGTTGGGGAAAAACTGCTTGAATTCCTGATAAAGCTGGGCGGCAAGGGTTTTGTTGTGGCTTAACACCAACGTCGGACGCTGCACCTTCTGCACCACATTGGCCACGGTAAAGGTTTTCCCGGACCCCGTAACGCCAAGAAGTGTTTGCTGCTGCTCGCCTTGCAGAATTCCCTGGGACAAGGCGGCAATGGCGGCCGGCTGGTCCCCCGTCGGTCCGTACGGACTGATCAGCTCAAATTCCACGGAAGAGGAGCTTAGGCACGTTCTTGCAGCGCTTTTTTCGCAGCTTTAAGTTTGACTTCCCACTGCGCCACTTCTTCCCCAGCTGCGTCAATCCGCTTTTGGGCTTCCACCAACAAAGGATTGGGCTTGGAAGACTTGCCGGTGGTAAAACGGGAGAAGTTGGCTTCCATCTGGGTGAGCTCCCGGCGGGATTCGTCCAGTTTGTTGCGCAGGAACTGAACTTCCCGCTCCAAGCTTTGGCCGCCGTCGTTCCCCATGGATTCCAGCTTCTGTTGGTACCGAATTTTTTGGGATTCGGCTTTGTTCATGTCCAACGCACCAAAGTGGCTGTCCATAACGGCGTGGAACTGGGCGTCCAATTTCCGCTCTTTTCCAGGCAAGGGACCCGCTTCCTTCCACCGTTTGGAGAGGTCCAACAAGATGGGAAGGTGTTCTCTGCCCGTAACCGTAAGCCCTTGGGCTTCGTCCAACAAGGCGCGCTTCAAAACCGCATTTTCTTCCAAGGCGGAATCTTGCTGGTTCTGTTCGGATTTCACCCGCTCAAAAAAGAAATTGCATGCGGTGCGGAACCGTGCCCACAACTTATCGCCTTCTCCTTTGGGTACAAAAGGTGTTTTTTTCCAATCGGACTGCAGGCGTTTGAGTACGGCCGCAGTTCCTTTGATGTCGGTGCTGTCTTTCAAGGCTTCTGCCTGATCGACCAGGGCCATTTTAGCCGCAATGGCCTCTGCAAAAGCGGCTTTGCGTTCTTTAAAGAACCCGTTCCGCGCGCGATTCAGTCGGTGTTCGACTTCCCGAAAACGCTTCCAAATGGCATCGCTGGCATCTCCAAACGTGTGTCCAACGGCTTGCAGAACTTTCCGTTGCTCGCCCAGATCTTCAAAAATTTGGTTCCAAGCGGCCGCATTTTGCGCACTGGCTGTGGCTGCCCACGCCTCAATCTGTTCGACGCATGCCACTTTGGCTTCCAACCGTTCTTTGTTAACGAGGTTGATGGCATCGCTGGCTTCCCGACGCTTGTCATGCACCGCGTCTGTGGCCTGCTTGAATTTTTCCCAGAGGGGTTCTTTCAATTCGGGTGCGACGGGACCTGTTTCTTTCCACGATGCATGCAAGGTTTGCAGGAAACGCAGGGTGTCTTGCTTCAAAGCGTCTTCCAACCGGGCTTCTGCTTGGGCAATCAGGGCTTCTTTAGCGACTTGGTTGTGCTTGTAATCCAATTCCCGCAATTCATTGCTTAAGCGCAGCTGGTCGTAGAAACGATCTACGAGGAAACGGTACGTAGGGTACAGGGTATTTGCTTGTTCCGAGGGCACAGCACCCACGGATTTCCAGCGTTCTTGGATGGTCCGAAATTCGGTGTAGGTTTTGGCGGTGGGCAATTCGGGACGTTCCGCCAAGGCTTTAAGTTCCACCAACAAGGCTTCTTTGGCCTTTAGATTGGCATGCAACCGTTGGTCTTCCTCTTGCTTCCACGCCGTTCTTTTGGAGCGGTATTGGTTGCTGAGGTCTTTCCAACGGAGGAAATCCGAGGATTCGTAGTGAAAATCCATGGCGACTCCACCCTCGGCCAAAAAGGCCTCCAACGCCTGTTGGCGGGCGTCTGCCGAGCGTCCGTCCAAAACCGTGCGCAAAGCGGGCCAAAGAAGGCGGAGTTCCTCCTGGGAGCGTTGTGCCAGGTAGGATTTTGCCTCAACGAGCAGTTTTTCGGTGTCCCAATCGGCAAAAGAGGGAAGCTCCAAGGCATGTAAGGCATCGTGGGAATCTCCTTCATCTGCCACGGGAACGTCCGAGGCAACCACCGGGGGGTGGGCCGTATCTTCCTGGGAATCCACAAGGGCTGCTGCTTCCTCAACCGTTTCAACCGTTTCAACCGCGAACGTGTCCGCGCTTGAATCCGCGACCGTTTCAGCGGTGTCCGCGCTTGAATCCGCAGCCGTTTCAGCGGTGTCCGCGGCGGCATCGTTCGGCATCAAAGGGGCGGTCTCGGTTTCGGGAGTTCCGGCGGGAAGGTGGTCGATCGGCTGATCGGATAGGGCTTCGGAGGCGTTCTGTGGGTCCATGGTTTTCAAATAGGGTCTAAATTTCGGGAATAACCCCCGAAGATTTCCAAAATTC
>JBIIBX010000047.1:0-9635 GCA_044239185.1 Schleiferiaceae bacterium
CAGTGGTACCGCAACGAGCAGCCTATCACGGGCGCTAAGAACAAGCAGTATGTATTCAACCAAGGTGGCAAGTACGAAGTTGTCGTGTTTAACGCCTACGGTTGTGGAACCATGTCTGAAGGCTTTGTGATCAGCAACGGCGGTTTGAGTGTTGAAGAGGTTATTACAAGCGTTCGCTTGTTCCCGAACCCAACCTCATCTGCGGTTACCTTGGAAACCAGCTTTGAGGCTGCAGAAGACTTCACTGTGACGCTTGTAGATATGGTTGGTTCAGTGGTTTACCGCGGTACCATGACCAAAGGTTCAAATCAGCATGTAGTGGATATGAGTGGCTTGGCTGCTGGTACCTACAACGTGATCTTGACCGACGCAAGCGGTGCTTCCTCGAACGTTCAGCGTGTTGTTAAAATCGATTAATCGGGTACATGAATAAGTTTCTAACTATGGTATTGGTAGCAGGTATTGCTACCAATGCCTTTTCTCAAGACAAGCCTAAGTCTCTTCGCCATGAGATTTCCCTCAATTTTGGGGTGAATGACTATGGTTTGGCGACCGGAGATGGCAACAGCTCCTACGGCATGCTTCCATCCATTTGGGATGAACTTCCCTATGCGGTTGGTTTGTCCTATTCTTACCACGTTTCTCCCATGCTCAGCACCGTTTTGGGCTTGGATTACGCGGTAGTGAATGGAGCAAACGGTGTCGAGCGTTTCCTCAACAATGCGTGGAATCCGTATGCCGGCTTGCAGTTTCGTCCCTTTAGCGCGGAGAAGTCTGTATTCAGCGGGATTTATTTGCAGGCTACTGCAGGCTATGGTTTTTCGCAAGTGGAGCGTCGTTTGGTGTCAGATGGCACCCAACACGTTTCGGCGAAGGGTGTGAATGCAGTGACTACCTCTGCTACTCTGGGGTACCGCATTCCTTTGAACCATGCTCTGAATCTTAATCTCTATGCGGGTGTTCACAATGTGGGCAACGATGCATTTGATGGTTGGGATTACAGCAACGGAGGCGATGCCTATTTGCGCTATGGTCTATCCTTGGGTTATGCCCTTGGAGCGAAGAAAGGCGATAAGTCTTTGGCGTCACAAACAGTTGCAGAACTGCGTGCAGGCGAATTGGCCGACTTTGCCAAGAAGTCGGAAGTGGATGCCACAACAAATGACTTGAAGAAGTCTGTAGAGAAGATTGACGAGCGCGTTAAGAAGATCGAGCAGACGTTGCCTCAGTTCTTGAAGCGTTCCGATGTGGATACTTTGATCAAGCAGGCTTTCGCTGAGCGTGCAGCCAAGGGTGAAAAGGATGGTGATGTTAAGGCCTTTGCTACGATCTATTACCGTTTTGACCGCGACGAAATCGATCCTCAGTATGCAAAGACAATTGAAGACTTCATGAAGACCCAGTACAAGCCGGGTGGTAAGTTCTTGTTGATTGGCTATGCAGATAAGAAAGGTTCTAAGGATTACAACTACAAGTTGAGCCGTGATCGTGCGGAAGGCGTTAAGGACTATTTGATGAAGAAGTACCGTATTCCTACGGGCGACATCAAAGTTGACGTAGGCGGTGTACAGTTCACCGAGGACGAGAAGCAGTACTTGAACCGTCGTGTTGATCTGTTCATGCAGAAGTAATCTGATTGTCTTAGATTGTTGAGGGCCATCCGTAAGGATGGCCCTTTTTTGTTGAGTTACTGTTTCGTGATATGCAACGCGGGCCAATTTTGTTGCATAAAAAAAGGCCGCGTGAGCGGCCTTCTTCGTTTGCTGATGTTAACGATTGTTGTTGATTAACCGCCCCCGCCGTTTGGATTGCGTGTTGGATTGGTGGACCGTGGAGTAGATCCGTTTAGAGTGGGCCGTGGTGATGGTGTAGCGGCACGTTGGGCAGCGGCTTTAGTTGCGGCGGCTTGCGCGTCGGAGGCCTTTTTTAATTCATTTGACTCAATGAGAGAGCGTTGTTTTTCGTCGGTGGCGAGTTCTTTCATTAAGGGAGAAAGCCAGTCGGTGAGCGTTATGGAGGTGCTCGTTGTGCTCTTTGGGTTGGCCACTTGGAATATCAGACGCGTACTGGGTTTTTTCGATGTGCCATCTCCGGAGTGTGTAGGGCGGGTATAGATGCCTTGTGGGGCGTGTAAGTTGGCAAAGTAGTGGATCAATTGATTGGGATCTTGTTCTTCTTTGCTGGTATTCTGGGTGTTCCCAGATTCAAGTTCGTTGAGATACGAGTTGAATGCAAGGGCGTTGGTGCTGTATGCGTTGTTGTTCAGGATGGTTTTCGCCATCGGGTAGGTTGGCTTACCGGTTCCTCGTTGCGCTTGGTAGGGTGCATAGGAGGCAAGTGGATTGTTTTGTTGGCTTTCGGTGAGGAGCAGCGCGTTAGACAATAAGGTGTGGTCGTCGGAGAGGTTGTATCGACTGAAGAATCGGTCTGCCATTTTGCGGAGCTCGTTGGCGATTGCCTTTTTGTCGTCCTTGTTGGCGGTGTTTTTCAGGAGGTCAAAGAGGAACTCTGTGTCCCGTGTGAATTGAAAGGCGAGCGCTGAATGTGCCAGGAGCGGAGAGAAGTAGGAGTTCGGATTTTCGCTTATGTAGCCGATCTGGCTCTTTTTGTCTTTGCGGTACTCGAATTGAGCGGAATAGTAGAAGTTATTGGTAGCGTTGTTGCGCAAGTGGTCGAACGCCGGGTGTTCCTGCATGTTTTTGCTGGTGGCGTCAAAGATTTTGTCGGTGTTCTTCCAAAAGGCGAGTGCTTTGGGATCCAAGATGGATTTAACGTAGGCTTGTGGGTTGAGGGATTGAGGGGAATTCGGGTGTCCGGTTTCAAGGTATGCATTGGTTACGCCGGCCTTGAATTCTTCTTTTGTTAGGTTTTTGGCGCGCAAGATCAAAAGTTCGGGCAAGTTGGTGGTGGTGTCCGCAGGGATCACACGGGCCACGGAAACGTCGACCAATCGGTTTTGTGGCGTGAGAATCTTGTAACGAAGAAAGGTGCGGATTCCGCGTTGTTCGGTGGGTAGGGTTTCCCAAACGGGCGCAATGTCGTTGGGGTGTACGATGAGCAGGTTGGACTTGGCAATTTTGAAAACGGGCCGGTGGGTGGCGGTTTGCCAAACGCCCAGGGTGTCTACCTTCTTGGTTTGCGGGGCACTCTTCTCTGCAGGGTCGTACGCGAGAAGCGCAGCTGTTGCCGCGCAATCTGTGTGTTCGATGAATTTGGCTTGCGTGGCCTGGAGACTTAATAGGGCGCACAGGGTGGCGACGGTGATCTTTTTGAGGGTCATGGCTGCTGAGGTGTTAAAAGCGCTTCGTAGCGTCTAAAAAGGGGCCCAAAAGGCACGTGTGGTCCTTTGTGGGCCCCTTTTGGGGGGTTATAGGGTTGCGTTCCGTACGTGCAAAGGCAAAAATTAGGCCGTGAGGGACGCAGAAAGGTACTCCCGGTTCATGCGGGCGATGTTCTCCAAGGAGATGCCTTTGGGGCATTCCACTTCGCAGGCGCCGGTGTTGGTGCAGTTGCCGAATCCTTCGAGGTCCATTTGGCGGACCATGTTCTGGACGCGTTCTGCGGCTTCTACCTTGCCTTGGGGCAGGAGGGCGAGCTGGGAGACCTTGGCCGAAACGAAGAGCATGGCGCTGGCATTTTTGCAGGTTGCCACGCAGGCTCCGCAACCGATGCAGGTAGCTGCGTCGAAGGCGGCGTCGGCGTCGGCTTTGGGAACGAGGATGGCGTTGGCGTCCAGGGTGTTGCCGGAGGTGTTGACAGACACGTACCCGCCGGCTTGGATGACGCGGTCAAAGGCAGAGCGGTCTACCATCAAGTCTTGGATGACCGGGAAGGCCTTGGCGCGCCAAGGCTCAACGGTGATGGTGTCTCCGTCTTTGAAAGTGCGCATGTGCAGCTGGCAGGTGGTCACGCCGCGGTCGGGGCCGTGGGCTTCGCCGTTGATGAACATGGAGCACATGCCGCAAATGCCTTCGCGGCAGTCGTGGTCAAAGGCAACGGGTTCTTGTCCTTTTTGGATGAGATCGATGTTCAGTTCGTCGATCATCTCCAGGAAGGACATGTCTGGACTGACATTGGAAACGGGGTAGGTAACCATGTGGCCGGCGTCGGACGGGCCTTTTTGGCGCCAAATTTTGAGCGTCAGGTTCATTTGTAGGAGCGGGTAATGAGTTTGACGTATTCGTATTTAAGTTCTTCTTGGTGGCGAATGGACTTGCCGGGGTCGCCGTCTTTGTGTTCCCAAGCGGCAACGTGGGCAAAGCGTTCGTCGTCGCGCAGGGCTTCGCCTTCTTCGGTTTGGAATTCGGTTCGGAAGTGACCGCCGCACGATTCTTCGCGAGTGAGTGCGTCCATGCACATAAGCTCGCCAAGTTCCATAAAGTCAATTACGCGGTTGGCCTTGTCCAATTCGATGTTCAGCCCGTCGCGTTGTCCGGGGATACGTACGTTTTGGAAGAAATCAGCGCGAAGTGCGCGGATGTCTTCGATGGCTTTTTTCAATCCGTCGGCGCTGCGGGCCATGCCGCATTCGTCCCACATGATTTTGCCCAGTTTGCGGTGGAAAACGTCTACGGGAACGGTTCCTTTGGCGTTTACGAGGGCTTGCTGGCGTTCTTCGGCGGCTTTTTCAGCGGCTTCGAACTCGGGCAAGTCGGTGGAGATGGTGCCGGTGCGGATGTCTCCGGAGAGGTATTCGCCCACGGTGTAGGGGGCCACGAAGTATCCGTCGGCCAGGCCTTGCATAAGGGCGGAGGCTCCCAGGCGGTTGGCGCCGTGGTCGGAGAAGTTGGCCTCGCCCAAGGCGAAGAGACCGGGGACGGTGGTCATGAGGTTGTAATCCACCCAGAGGCCGCCCATGGTGTAGTGCACGGCGGGGTAAATCATCATGGGAGTGCGGTAGGGGTTGTCGTCGGTGATCTTTTCGTACATCTGGAAGAGGTTTCCGTACTTGGATTCGACAACTTTGGTGCCCAGGTCGATGATTTGCTCGCGGGTGGCGTTGTGGAGGCCTTTGAGGTTGGCTTGCTCCTTGCCGTAGCGTTCAATGGCGCTGGCGAAGTCCAGGTAGACGGCTTCGCCGGTGGCGTTGACGCCGTGGCCTTCGTCGCAGCGTTCTTTGGCGGCACGAGAAGCGACGTCACGCGGAACCAGGTTTCCGAAGGCAGGGTAGCGGCGCTCCAAGTAGTAGTCGCGCTTTTCTTCGGGGAGGTCGGTGGCTTTGAGACGGCCTTCGCGGATGGCTTGGGCATCTTCTTTGTGGAGAGGGACCCAGATGCGTCCGTCGTTCCGCAAGGATTCCGACATCAACGTCAGTTTGGACTGGTGTTCGCCGCTGACGGGGATGCAGGTGGGGTGGATTTGGGTAAAGCACGGGTTGCCAAAGAAGGCTCCTTTTTTGTGCGCGCGCCAAGCGGCGGTCACGTTGGAACCCATGGCGTTGGTGCTCAAGAAGAAGACGTTGCCGTAGCCGCCGGTGCACAACAAAACGGCGTGGGCGCTGTGGCGCTCCAGTTTGCCGGTTACGAGGTTTTTCGCAATGATACCGCGGGCTTTGCCGTCTACGGTAACCACGTCCACCATTTCGTGGCGGTGGTACATTTTAACGCGGCCATTGGCAATCTGGCGAGACAGGGCGCTGTAAGCACCGAGCAACAGCTGCTGGCCGGTTTGGCCTTTGGCGTAAAACGTGCGGCTTACCTGAACGCCCCCGAAGGAACGGTTGTCCAATTGGCCGCCGTAGTCGCGGGCAAAAGGCACGCCTTGCGCCACACACTGGTCAATGATGCTGGCGGAGACTTCGGCCAAACGGTGAACGTTGGCTTCGCGGCTGCGGTAGTCGCCCCCTTTGACGGTGTCGTAGAAGAGACGGAAAACGGAGTCGCCGTCGTTCTGGTAGTTTTTGGCGGCGTTGATACCTCCTTGGGCGGCAATGGAGTGCGCGCGGCGGGGGGAATCTTGGAAGCAAAAGGCCTTTACGTTGTAACCGAGTTCGGCCAACGAGGCAGCTGCGGAACTACCGGCCAAACCGGTTCCGACAACGATAACGTCGATGCGGCGTTTGTTGGCGGGGCTGACCAAGGGCACGTGGCCCTTGTATTCGGTCCATTTGTCGGAAATGGGGCCTTCGGGGATGCGGGCGTCGAGTTTCATGGAATTACGCGGCCAAATGGTTCAAGTAGATCACAATGGGAATCAGGGCAAACACCCCGGGGATAACAAGGGCAAAAAACGCGCCAACGGCACGGATGGCGGGGGTGTAGTTGGGGTGATTCACTCCAAGCGTTTGGAAGGCGCTGGAAAAGCCGTGCCACAAATGAAAACCGAGCATTGCAATGGAAAAAACATAGAAAACGGTGTACCACAGTTGCTGGAAAGAGGTAACGGTCAACGTGTACAAATCTTTGACGGGTTCGCCGTCGATCAGAACGGTAGGGACGTTGCCGAAGTGCATTTCGTACCAGAAGCTCTTGAGGTGTACCACCAAAAAGACCAGGGTGAAGGTGCCTAAAAGCGCCATGTTGCGGCTGGACCAGCTGGCGTTGGCAGCGCCGTTGTAGGTGGCGTATTTAACGGGACGAGCCGCGTAGTTTTGACGCGCAAGCACGAATCCGTCCACGGCGTGAAGCAGGATGCTGGCATACAGCAGGTAGCTCACGGCTTTGATCACCGGGAAGGTGGTCATGAATTGGGCGTAGATATTGAACGCTTCGGCGTCCCCGGTCATCAGGGGCAAGTTGCCCACAAGGTGAATGACCAGGAAGCTGCACAAGAAGAGCCCGGTGAGGGCCATCCAGTACTTGCGGGCCAACGAACTGCCAAAAAGGCCTTTTCCAGTTGCCATGTAGTCGAATTTAAGGTTCTTTATAGGTGCAAAAGTAAGATGCAAACGAACCGGTTGTTTGTATTTTAGAGGCATGAAGGCACTATTTCACGGTATTCGGGTTTTGGCCGGGGGCGTTGCCCTTATGGCTCTGATTGTTAGTCCGTTAAAAGCACAGGTGGTGCAGGGATGCATCGAGGGTTCGCCCGTTAAAAAGGCGGCACTGGGGTACTATTTCGGCAACAAACGCTTGGTGGCGGATTCGGTGAAGTTGGATGCCCAAGGGTGCTTCGCCTACCGAGGAACCAAAATGCGTCCGGGTTTTTACACGTTTTTCTTGGACACCACCCATGCCTTTGATTTCTTCTACGGCGGATCACCGGTCTCGATTACGGGAAGTTACACGGCGCTGCGCGCGGTAGACTTCAAAGACGAGGACAACATTCGGTTCCAGGAATTTCAAAACTTGGGCATGGTGGTTCAGCGGGATTTTGAGGCCGGTGCGTTAACAGCCGAACAAGCCCAAGCGGCGTACGCAGAGAAAACCACGGCCTGGGAGCAGCAGAACGGCGGCAGCCGCTTTGGCAAGCTGATTTTGGCGAGAAACCCCATGGGAACCCGCACCGCTGTGGAACCCGGGGGGGTGGAAAAGTGGACCTATGCTTTTTGGCAAGGCCAGCCGCTGATGGACCCCGCGTACTTTCGGTCGCCGTTTTTTCAGTCGGCCATTGAGCTGTTTTTTGACAAAGCCATTATCCAAGATCCGGACACCGTGGTGGCGTCGTTGTCGGTATTTTTTGACATGCCCAAAGACACGGCGGCGCAGAAGTTTTCGGTCGCATTTTTAACCAACAAGTACGAGACGTCGAACCTGATGGGGCACGACAAAGCGTTTGTTTGGATGGTCAATCGGTTTTACCGAACGGGGTACGCCATTTGGGAGAAGCCGGAAGCGTTGGCAAAAATCATCAAAAAGGCAGACGACATTGGCGTGAACATGATCGGATTGCAGGCACCGGATTTTGGGTATTTGGAATCTACCGGGCGCTCCCGTCGGCTGAAAGAGGCCCTGGGCTCGTATACCTTGTTGGTGTTTTACGACGCCACCTGCGGGCATTGCCAAGAAAATTTGCCCAAGTTCCTGGAGACCCACAAGAAATTTGCTCCCAAGGGGCTAAAAACCGTTGCCATCACCAACGAGTTGACGTTGGAGGAGTGGAAGTCGTTTATCGATAAAAAAGGAATGCTGGGGGTTTCCGGTTGGTCCAACGGGTCCGACGTGGCTACCGATCGCGTAACTTTCCGCCATTATTACCACATCCCGACAACGCCCACGGTGTTGGTGTTGGATGCGAACCACAAAATCATTGCGAAAGCGCTGGCTCCAGCGGATCTGGAGGACTTTTTAAGCAAAAAATTGCCATGAAATACCACCCCCTTCCTTCCTCGCTTTTTGTCCGCAACCGCGAGCGTTTTGCAGCCCATTTGGAGGCCCGAAGCGTAGCCGTTTTTTACTCGGCCGACATTTATCCGACCAGCGCGGACGGGTCCTTTCCGTTCAAGCAGGCCACGGACTTGTTTTGGATGTGCGGCGTAGACCAAGAAGAGAGCATTTTGGTGGTTTGCCCGGACGCTTTCAAGCCGGAGCACCGGGAGGTTTTGTTCCTCAAGGAAACCAACGAGACCATCGCGATTTGGGAAGGTGCCAAGTTGAGCAAGGCCCAGGCCCAGGAACGCACCGGAATCAAAACCGTTTTTTGGCTGCAGGACTTTGAACGCGTGATGAAGGAAATGATGGCGTCTGTGGACAACGTGTACCAGGTGACCAACGAACACTGGCGCCGGTCCACCGACGTTCCGGAAGTGCGCGGCGAGCGGGAGAACGCCAAACTGCGTGCGGCGTATCCCAACCACACCTTCAAGCGGTCCGCACCTTTGTTGCACGCCTTGCGGGCAGTGAAATTGCCCGAAGAGGTCGAAACCATGCAGACGGCGGCCAACATCACGGCGGCGGGGTACGACCGCGTGCTGCGGTTTTTGCGCGCCGGAGTGTGGGAATTTGAGCTGGAGGCCGAGTTCCTCCACGAGTTTGTTCGGCGCCGGTCCGACGGATTTGCGTACACGCCCATTATTGGCAGCGGCCCCAACGCCTGTGTGCTCCATTACATCGAAAACAACGGTCCTTGCGAGGACGGGGATTTGGTATTGTTCGACGTCGGCGCGGTTTATGCCAATTATGCCTGCGACGTAACCCGTTGCTTTCCCGTGAACGGCCAGTTTACGCCCCGCCAGCGCCAGGTGTACGAAGCGGTACTTCGGGTGCAGAAAGCAGCCATCAACTTGCTCAAGCCCGGAACGTTTTTGCACGAGTACCACGCCCGGGTGGGAGAAATCATGACGTCGGAATTGCTGGAATTGGGGTTGATTACTGCTGAGCAAGTAGCTGCGCAAGACCCCGCTTGGCCGGCGTACAAAAAGTACTTTATGCACGGAACCAGCCACTACCTGGGACTGGACGTGCACGACTACGGTCCGTGGACAACGCCCATGCAACTGGGCATGGTCTTTACGGTGGAGCCCGGCATTTACATTCCCGAAGAAGGATTGGGCATTCGCATTGAAGACAATATTTTGATCACCGAAGACGGCCACGTCAACCTGACCCGCGCCATCCCCAAAGAGGTGGACGAGATTGAGGCGGTGATGGAAGAGGCCCGAGCGGCCCGATGACGGAACGACGGTCTGTCCTTTTTCGGGGGGCGACGGTGGTTTATTCGTGCTACGGCCGGCGCGGAGCGCCGGCCGTAGTGCTGGT
>JBIIBX010000002.1:0-34352 GCA_044239185.1 Schleiferiaceae bacterium
GGCGTGAAAGCTCCTGTAACGGTACCGCCCAAGGAGGTTGTACTTGAATACAAAGCAACCGTATTCGCATTGTTCGCAGTAGTTGTCCATTGCCCAACTTCGGTAATCTGTATGGGCGAGGTGGACGTGTTCTGAATGGCGAAAGTAGTGTAACACGTTCCGGCAGAGCCTGTTCCGCAGGAGTTCGAGCCTGTGTATCCCGTACTACCGACCGTAGTGTTCAGGGTGATCTGCGCCATGCTCGACGCGCTTATCAGCAGCGAAGCAATCCAGAAGTAGACGTTTTTCATAATCAATCGAATTTGATAAACTGTAAACGATAAGAACATGCAAAGTAAGAAAAAAACAAGTTTAACCAACCCCGCGTACGCCTTTAGGCGGTTATTGCCAAGACGCTTAAATACCAAACATTTAATGAACACATTGATAGTGAATTATGCAGTTAGCGAAGATTTACGTAGTCATTAAAAAGGTAGATTCCAACTGAACGTAATCAAAGAAGAACACCCAAAAGGAAATTTTCTTACATTTGCACCCTCGAACAAAATCGGGAAGTGGCGCAGGTGGTAGCGCATCTGGTTTGGGACCAGAGGGTCGCAGGTTCGAATCCTGTCTTCCCGACAACCGCCCTCGGCAACGGGGGCGGTTTTCTTTTTTATCCCCCTTTAGGGACGGCTCGTCGCGGATTAAGGTGATTTGTCCCGGACGTTTCAACGAGGACATTGCGGGCCGGACTTCCCTTGTTTGCCTTCCACGCGGCAATTGCGCAGCGCAATTTTAATCCGCAAATAATTCCGAAAACGAAAAAAGTGATCCCGGCGCGATTCGAACGCGCGACCGACTGCTTAGAAGGCAGTTGCTCTATCCAACTGAGCTACGGGACCTGATTTGAGGCATCAAGAGCCGGCATGCGCCCTTGTTGCAAAAAATGCAAGGCCGCAAAATTAAACCAATCCGGCGGGATTCGCTCTACCTGTTGGTTTACATTTGTTTTGAGGGACTCCCCTTTCTTGCTTTCCAAACCCCGTCTTGCGTCATGGTATTCTTCATCCTTCCTAAAAAGAGCGTCCGTTTTCTAGCCAGGAAAGGGGCCCTGCTGGTGGGTGTCTTCGGGCTGCTGCTGGTGGGTGCGGGAACCGCTTTTGCCCAAACACCCCCCACGTGGGAGTCGGATATTGCCTGCATTGTGCACTCGCATTGCGGCAGTTGCCACCGGTCGGGCGGGATTGCTCCTTTTGCTTTGACGTCGTACACCCAAGTAAAAAAACAAGGGATTGGGGTTTCCTTGGCCGTGCAAAGCAACCACATGCCCCCTTGGCCCGCAGGAGAAGGACAGCCGCACTTGGCGCAATCCACGGCGCTTTCTGCCCAGGAAAAACAGATGCTGGTGGACTGGGTGAGCCAAGGAATGCCTGCGGGGGACACCACGCTGGCGCCCCCTGCTCCCCTGCCTTCGTCGGGATTTGCCCTAGCGCAGCCCGACTTTGTGTTGACAATGCCCACGTACACCGTTCCCGCGGCGGCGTCGGACATTTACCGGTGTTTTGCCGTGTCGAATCCTACGGCTTTTGCGCAAACGTTGTTGGGGCTGGAGGTCGTTCCCGGAAACCGGCAGATTGTGCACCATGTTTTGGTATTCTACGACCCCACGGGCACTCCCTTGCAGTTGGACGCTGCGGATCCGGCCCCGGGATACGCTTCCTTTGGCGGAACCGGAAGCCCGCAAAGCAAACTGATTGGGGCCTGGGTTCCCGGTCAAGAGGCCTACTTTACCCCGCCCACCACCGGGTTTTCGGTTCAAGGCCAAGGATGCTATGTTTTGCAGGTGCATTACCCGCAAAGTGCTTCCGGGCAACAAGATTCGACGTCGTTGCGGGTCAAACTCTCTCCCACGCCCCAGCGTCCTCTCTTTATCCAATCGCCGCTGAACCACCAACAGAGCCTGACCAACGGGCCCTTGGTTATTCCGGCCAACCAGGTCAAGACCTTTCGCGCCCTGTATACGTTGCAGGCACCGGTAACCTTGTTTGGTGCGACGCCGCATGCCCATTTGGTGTGCACGTCGTTGTCCGCCTGGGCCGAATTGCCCAACGGGGATTCGGTTCCCTTGATTCACATCCCAAAATGGGATTTCCACTGGCAGATGACCTATCCCTTTAAGCAGGCCATTGTGCTTCCCACCGGGACCAAACTGCGCGGAAAAGGCACGTACGACAACACCTTCAACAATCCCCGCAATCCGAATTTTCCGCCGCAAACCGTGGTTGCAGGGGAAGGGACGTCGGACGAAATGATGCTCTTTTATTTCCACTACAGCCCGCGGCAGGCCGGCGACGACGGATGGGTTTTGGACACGGCGGACCACCTGGCGCACCACCTCAATTGCATTCCCCTTTCTCTGGGACAGGACGAGGCGGAGGGATTGGCTTGGTCTTTGGCCCCGAATCCCAGCTCCATTATGCCGGCGTTGGTGGGAGTGAGTCCTGGAGAAATTTTGGTACTCCAAAATGCATGGGGCCAACGGGTTTGGCAAGGCCTTGCGGAAGAGCGCGACGCTTGGAACACCCTGCCCACGGGAACCTACTGGTTGCGCAGTTTGGACTACCTTCGTGGGACTTTACCATGGATCAAAATGCCTTGATGCGCGTTGCGCAGCGGATATCGGAAAGCGTTTGGCTGGATGTTGTAGGCGTAGGCGTTGTGGTCGCCTCTTCCATCGGGATGGGGTACCACGAAACGGTGATCAACGGCTGGCCCATTGGGTGGTTTTCCACTGTAGGGGTGGCCGTTTCCATGCTTGCTACGCGATTTGTGACCCGTAGAAACAATGTGGGGAATGCCATCGGGCTGGCGGCCACTGTGAACTCGGCCTTTGTGGACTACGCCCTGGGAAACAAGGCGGCCTTTCTCACCTACCCCATCACCTTCCTGGGCAACGCGGTAAGTGTGTGGTACTGGAGCCGCCGGAAAGACCGCATCCCCTCCCCTATCAACGCGCGGTATTTTCGCAACATTGCATTTGCTGTTTTACTGGGAACGGTCTTGAATTACGCGGGCTATTCAAATTTTTGGGCGTCTCCCCTGGCACCGGAGGATTTTTCTAAATTCCTCTTGACCTCTGCCATCACGGGGTTGGCTTTTTCCGGTTTGTTCAATACGCCGGCCCTGTATGCCGACTCGTGGTTTTTTTGGCAGGTGTACAACGTTCTGAAGTTGGTCCAAAATTGGCATTTCGGCAACATTGCCTACGTGGCGAAGTACGTTTTCTACCTGTTCAATTCGGCTTTGGCATGGATTGTTTGGCGCTTCTTGATGAAGCGAAGCCGGCCGGAACGTATATAACTCTGCGGTGAGGGCGGATTGCCTTCGGCGATCCCGTTGTGGGGGGGCTTTAGAAGCCGAAACCCGCCGGTGCTTCGCACAGGCGTTTTTTCGTTTTTGGAGCTCAACGAAGTAAACTTCGCTCGCTCCGAAAACGAAAAACCCGCAGCTTTCGCTGCGGGCTTCGGCTTTCTGGCGGTGAGGGCGGGATTCGAACCCGCGGTACACTTGCGCGTACGTCAGTTTAGCAAACTGGTGGTTTCAGCCTCTCACCCACCTCACCAAAATCGCTCTGAAGGACTGACTTCAGCCCGCAAAAATCGCTGCGGGAGTGCAAATATACACCGATTTCGACAATTAAGAAATAAAGCCGACGTCGTACCTTCGCGTCGACCCATGTCGAAATAAAAGCCACGTGAAAATGAAAGAAGTCGTTGTCGTTTCTGCCGTTAGAACCCCCATGGGAAGCTTTGGAGGTGCTTTGTCTACTGTGCCCGCACCTGAATTGGGTGCTTGGGCCATTCGCGCTGCGGTGGAGCGCGCTGGAATTTCCCCCAACGAGGTGGACGAGGTGTTGATGGGTTGCGTGCTGCAAGCCAATTTGGGCCAAGCCCCTGCACGCCAGGCCGCCTTGGGCGCAGGATTGGGCAAAAACACCCCGTGTACGACGGTCAACAAAGTATGTGCGTCGGGCATGAAGGCCGTGATGCTCGGTGCCCAAGCCATTGCAGCGGGAGACGCTTCAATTGTGGTGGCCGGAGGCATGGAAAACATGTCTATGGTGCCGCATTACTTGCCCACCGGCAGAACCGGCGTCAAGCTGGGCAACATCTCCTTGGTCGATGGTTTGGTCAAGGACGGTCTCACCAATGTGTACGACCAGAACCACATGGGAGTTTGCGCCGAATTGTGCGCCACCGAAAAAAAATACACCCGCGAACAGCAAGATGCCTTCGCAATCCAAAGCTACGAGCGCAGTGCAGACGCCTGGAGCAACGGTCGTTTTGAGGCCGAAGTGGTACCGGTGGCTGTGAAGGACCGCAAAGGAAATGAAGTTTGGGTAAAACAGGACGAGGAATTCACGTCCGTCGACTTTAGCAAAATCCCAACCCTCCGCCCTGTCTTCCAGAAAGACGGCACCGTTACCGCGGCCAATGCGTCTACCCTAAACGACGGCGCAGCCGCCTTGGTGTTGATGAGCCGGGAAAAAGCCGATGCCCTGGGCCTCCAACCGTTGGCGGTGATCAAAGGGTTTGCCGACGCGGCCCAAGAGCCCGAATGGTTCACGACCGCTCCTGCCCTTGCTGTGCCCAAGGCCGTTCAAAAAGCCGGATTGAGCATGGCGGACATCGAATACTACGAATTGAACGAGGCTTTCTCCGTTGTGGGATTGGCAAACATGGATCTGATGGGCATTTCCGCCGATCGCTGCAACGTGAACGGCGGTGCCGTTTCCTTGGGCCACCCCCTGGGAGCCAGTGGCGCCCGGATTTTGGTCACCTTGCTGCACGTTCTCCAGCAGAAAAACGCCCGGTACGGAGCGGCGGGTATCTGCAACGGCGGAGGAGGCGCGTCTGCCTTGGTCTTGGAACGCATTGCGTAACGGTTTTTTGAAACGGAAGTAGCCCAAGGGATGGTCCACGCCCTTTGCCCTTTGAGTGCGGTTCCCCTGCGGAGCGAACCGCGTCACCGTTCGGAAATGGTGAACCAAATGCTCTTTGGGGAGGCTTGTACCGTTTTGGAGAACGAAGAGGAATGGAGCAAAGTCCGGCTCGCGCACGACGGGTACGAAGGTTGGCTGCTGCGTTCCCAGCTCATTTCTTTGGAGGAACTTGATTTTCAAAACTACTGTGCGTCGCAACCTGCCATGGTGGGCGACACCGTGGAGCTTCTGGAACACGAATCCCGCGCCACCAAAGCCCGGGTGCTCCTTGCAGGGAGTTACTTGCCCGGCTACGACGCGGCTACCGGCCGTGTGACTCTGGGCAGTCAAACCTTTTACTACCACGGGCGGCTTGCAGAACCGGCGCGGTCCCGAGACGAAGTGCTGTTGCATGCCTATTTGTTTCTCAATGCCCCCTACCAATGGGGCGGACGCTCCCTTTTTGGCTTGGACTGCAGCGGATTTACCCAGATGGTTTACCGGCTGGCGGGCGTAGCGCTCCTTCGGGACGCCTCCCAACAAGCTACCCAAGGGGAAACCTTGAGCTTTTTGGAAGAAGCCCAGCCCGGGGATTTGGCCTTTTTTGACAACGACGAAGGCCGCATCATCCACGTGGGAATGCTGGTTCGACCGGACCAAATCATCCATTGTTCCGGGCAGGTACGCCTAGACGGCATTGACCAGCACGGGATTTACAACTTCGAGGAACGCCGGCACACCCACCGGCTTCGGTTGATCAAATCCATTTTGACCCTTCCGTAAACCAGAAGGGTACCCGATTTAGAGAGCTTTTGGGGTTTATTTCCGGGGGGCAGGCTTTGCCCCTGCTCCGCCTTGGGAGGGTTTGGCCTCAGCTGGCTTCGTCGGCTTGGGCTGCTTGAGAAACTCCACTTCGACCAGCAAAGAATCTGCGCGTTTTTGGTGCAGGGCAGCGGCCGCCTGTGCCTCCGCCAAGTCCAATCGGACCAAATCCCTAAGAACAGCTTCGTTTTGCACCTGGCCCAAGAGGGTGTCCGCGCGCCGCGTTTGAGCATTCAATAGCCTTTGGGTCGTTTCCAGTTCCGTCTTCAGGAAAAGATTGACCGAATCCAACCGGGCTACCGCCAAGGCTTGCCCCTTTTCTCCTGCGGAAACCTTGCCCATTTGTGCAACCAGAGCCAGGCTGTCTTGCTGCCAACGCAGGGCACGGGACTGATCCAGCAATTTGTGGGACGTCGGAATGCACGACGGCAATGCCAGCAACCCCAAGACACCTCCAACAAAGAGGAAACGGGGAAGTGCCAAACGCTTGGAAAGGGGAAAACGGATTTCCATCAGGCAAATATAGGCACTACCTTCGGGCATGCTTTTGTTGGACGTTCGATCCCCCTCAGAATTTCAGAAAGGCCATGTGCCTGGCGCGGTGTCTTTGCCCCTGTTTGACGACCAAGAACGCCACGACGTCGGGCTGTGCTACGCCGAACAAGGGCAAGAGGCGGCCATTCGTCTGGGACTGGAACGCATTGGCCCCAAAATGGCGGCGATGGTGGCCGAAGTCGATCGGCTGGCCCACGGGGAAAAGGCTTTGGAAGTGTACTGCTGGCGCGGCGGCATGCGGAGCGGTTCCGTGGCCTGGCTGCTGGGTGTGGCCGGATACCGGGTGCGCCGGTGGGAGGGCGGTTACAAGGTGTACCGACGCGGGGTGTTGCAATCGCTGGAGGAACCGCGCCCTTACCGGGTATTGACCGGACGGACCGGGGTCGGGAAAACCGAGGCTTTGAAGACCTTGGCGCAATCAGGAATTCAAGTAATTGATTTAGAAGCTCTTGCAAATCACCGCGGATCGACATTTGGGCATGTGGGATTGGGGAAGCAGCCCACGTCGGAACATTTTGAAAACCAACTAGCTGCTGCCTTGGGTGCGCTGGACTCCCAAAAACCCATTTGGGTAGAGGACGAATCCCAGTCCATCGGAAAAGTGTGGCTGCAGCCGTCGTTTTTTGCGCACCTGCGGGCCGCCCCCCGGTTGGAAGTGGTCCGTTCTGCCGAGGAGCGCGCTGTCCATTTGGCGGAGATTTACGGCCAAGCCCCCCACGAACAACTCAAAGAAGGCTTTACCAAGCTGACCCGAAAATTGGGCGGGCAGTGGATTCCGGTGGCCCACGAAGCCATCGACCAAGGCCGGTTGGACCAAGCCGCTCTCCTGGCCCTGCGGTACTACGACCAAACGTACGACCACAGCATGTCCAAAACGGCATCCACGGTAGCCCACGTGCTGGATTGGACCGGCCAAACAGAGGAAGCAGCGAGCAAGGTCCTCGTGCAGGCGGCCCTGTCCCCTACCTTTGCCGCGTGAAACCCCTGACCCACTACAGCAAAGGCTCTGGCTGCGGGTGCAAAATGGCTCCTGCCACATTGCACCAAGTGCTCCAAGGCTCTTTTTCCGAGCAATCCGACGCCTTCCGGGCCGTCTCCTCATCCCTTTTGGTAGGACACGAACACGCCGACGATGCCGCCGTTGTTGACCTCGGGAATGGAACCGGGTTGGTTTTCACAACGGACTTTTTTGGCCCCCTTGTGGACGATCCGTACGACTTTGGTCGCATTGCGGCTACAAATGCCCTTTCCGATGTGTACGCCATGGGAGGCAAGCCGCTGGTGGCCTTGGCCATTCTCGGGTGGCCCGTGGACCTATTGCCGGCCGATGTGGCCGCCGAAGTGGTTCGGGGCGGGCGCGACGTGTGTTTGGAAGCGGGCATTGCCCTGGGGGGCGGCCACAGCGTGGACAATCCCGAGCCCCTGTTTGGTTTGGCTGTTACGGGCTTGGTCCCTTTGGCGCATTTGAAGCGCAACGGAGGAGCCAAGCCCGGTGACGCCTTGTACCTGACCAAGCCTCTGGGTACTGGCATGGTGGCGTCGGCCATGAAAAAGGGGTTGGCCACAAACGAGGACCGCGAATGGCTGCTGAAAACCACCTTGGAATCCAACCGGTTTGGGATGGAATTGGGCAAAGTTTCCGGTGTTCATGCCCTCACCGACGTAACCGGTTTTGGTCTGGGCGGTCATTTGGTGGAACTCTTAAAGGCCAGCGAAGGCGTGGGAGCCACGTTGGACTGGAAATCCTTGCCGCTGCTTCCCGAAGACCGGCTGGATGCTTTTGCCGCATCGTTTTGCATTCCCCAGAACACCACCCGCAACTTTTCCGCCCACACGGCTCATTTTGAGGGACTTTCCGGAAAAGAATTGATGGTCTTGTTTGATCCGCAAACCAGCGGAGGCTTGCTGGCCGCCGTTGCTCCTGACGCGGAAGCGGAATTGAAGGCCCTGGCTCACGCCAGCGGGCAACGATGGGTCAAAATAGGCCATGTGACTCCGTCACGTGAAACGGGTCTGGTGCAGGTTCACATCCTGCGAAACGCCTAAAACTTACCACTTGGTTCCGCCGTTGCGCGGACTTCAATACGCAATCGCAACGCGGTCGCTCAGTTTCTCCAGGGTACCTCGGTTGGACGAATGAGCCAGGACGGCGGGAATGTCCCTGCTGCAGTGGCGGGACCACAAACCGTAGGCATTGGCTCCGGTCTCGTGAATGACCAGCCAGTCCCCTTCGTGGAGAACCGGGAGTTGAACGGACCGGGCCAGGTAATCTCCGGCAAAACAGAGGGGTCCGGCAAGGTCGTACAGCTGGGTGGTCGATTCTGAGAGGGGTTCTCCGCTGGCATTCAACGGCTGCAAGGGAAAGGGCCGGGGCTGCGTGTAGGCGTCGCGCAGAAAAAGATCGGCACCGACGTGCAAATAGGCCACATGGGGGGCATTTTGGCGCGGCAACACGTATTCCAATCTGCTTGCAGTCCATCCGGCATGGGCGTGTACCCACTGCCCAAATTCGGTGTGCCAGGCAAAGGCATGCAACCATTCGGGAGGCATTCGTCGGAAAAAGACTTCGGCGTAGGCCCCCATCCCTTCCCAGGGAGCAGCCGGCAGACCGCCCCCGATGTCGATCCAATCCAAGGGAGCAATGCCCCGTTCTTGCCGCAGCGCGTTGGCTTCGACGGCCAATGCAACGACAGCCAGAACCGCATCCATTTGGGCTTCCAAATCGGTGATTTGCGAGCCGCTGTGAAGGTGCAGGCCGGAAAAAGGGTAGCGCACCAAGGCGTCCAGCAAGGCAGGCCGTTCCGAAAGGGCCACGCCGAATTTGGAGGCGTTGGAGCTGACGTGAAACAGGGCCGGAGAACCGGTATGGATTTCCGGATTGATCCGAAGTCCCATGCGGTAACGGGGGTGCTCGGCGTGCCGCGGCAATTCTTCCAAGGCATTGACATTGACGTACATGCCAGGCGCATTGTCTTGGATCCAGGCCAATTCCGCACGAGTCTTCACGGGGGAGTCAAACACAATTTTGGAAGAAGCGCAACCCGCGTCCAACGCGCGTTTCACTTCCTCCAGGGAGGCCGCCTCCAATCCAAATCCGCGATGGACCAGGTGGGACAGAACGCCCGAATGGGGCTGGGACTTGATGGCGATGGCGTGGTTAAAACGGGGCCACTGCGCTTGGAGGTACTCCAGGCGGTGTTCCAAAACATCCCAGTCTACAAACAGAGCGGCCGGATCGGTGTCGGGATCCAAAAGGCCTTCCGACCACGCTTTTTGGAGCATGGCTCCCGCCGTCCGGGGGTCGGTTTTCATGCCCCAAACAGGCGTTGGGCAAACTCCTCCAGCAGTTCGATCAACCGGTAGTCGTTTTTGAGTTCCAAACCGCCTTGCTCGAGTTGCTTGCGCACGTTGTAGGAACCGATCGCCAACCGAATGAAGGACCGGTCGCCGTATTGAACGGGTTGCCCAATAAACACGTTGGTGTACCCTTCAAGGCCGGTAACCTGGGCGTTGACCAAGGTGGAAAACAAGGTTTTGAGTTGGGCATTGTCCAAAAAGGCTCCTTGTACCCGAACCCGGAAAGACACGATGCTGTCGTTGGTGAGGGACTGGTCGGGCATCAATTCAAAAAAAGTCGACTGGGCCAAACGCTCGGAGATTGCCTTGTTCCAATTTCGGATAAGGCTGTTGGATTCGTCGGACGGCCACTGGGCGTAGGCCTCCATTTCGTCCAAAGCGATGTGCCACCGCAAACGCAGCCCGGGGTTCTCCCGGTAAGGCAACTGGGCACGCATTTCCGGAAGGTTGGCGGGAATGTCGTAGGCGGAAAACAAGCGGTGAAAATGAGCTACTTTGTCCCACTGCTGGACGCTTCGCAATTTTTCGGTCCACACCCGCGGTACCAGCAACGCCCCACAGAACGGAGGCGCTTGGAAAAACTTGGAGCCGGTGATCATAACCATGACACCTTTTTTCAACAGGTTGTGAACCAGGGCATTATCAGTTCTAAACTGGCACATATCCACCACCCACATCACGTCGGAATCCACTTCGTCCACAATGTCCAAATCGTCCACAATTCCGGACTTGGAACCAAACACCAGGTTGCCAATGAGGGCCGCTTGAGGATTTTGGTTGACAATGTCTTTGATGGCTTGCTTGCGGTTCACAATGGAACCGTCGTCTCCCCGGGCGGCCAAGTAATCTACCCGAGCGGTTAATTCGGGGTGCAGGAGTTCTTCCTTCTCGACGCGCTCGCCAAATTGATTGAATTCGGCGTAGTACTTGGCTTCTGCGGCCAATTTGGAACCGGAACCGAGTTCTTCGGGGCAGGAGACAATGTTGACAATGGGCTGGTTGGGCTTGAGCAAAGCCTGAAAAAGCAAGGGCAGGTACATCATATCGCTGCCGCTGGGCCCAAAAAAGACGTCAAATTCGTCAACGGGAGAAAAAAGCGACCGAATGCGTCCGGCTTGTTCGGCCAGAAGCGATTCGTACAACCGATTGGGGTAGGAAGTCAAAAAGGATTCGGCAGACTGCAATCCGCTGCTGGTCAAGGTTCCGCACGTGCAACTGCCGCGCTGAAAAAGACCGCTGCTCTGAGCCGGATTGAGGAAATACTTGTTCTTGTGGGTTGTGGGGTCCGTGAAAATGCGTTCGTCGCATCCGGAAACCAAAACATCCTCCAAGGTCATGGGGGGTCTGGAGTGCTGGTTCATGCCGATTTTTGTAGGTCCAAATTTACACCGGAATCCGACGCAACCGATGCAGTTTGCCGGCGTAGAAAACCGTGATCCATCCGTGGTGGGTGTCGTTGAGCAGGCGAAGAACAGAGCGCTCTATTTTGCCCGCGAGGGGTTCACCCGTCGTCTCTAAGGGCAATTGAAACAATCCCTCAAATTCGGCTTGTCCATCTAGATCAATGCGCTCCATGCGCACCGCATGGGGCAATGCTTCCAATACGTGCCAGGCCCCTTCTCCTAGTCCGCCCAACCACTGGGCGTGGGACGGTATGTTTTCAGGCCGAGGGGGTTCGTGCACCTGCCCCAGAATTGAGTCGCTTCGCAAGGCACTGGCATGCGTTTTTGAAGCCGCTTTTAACAACCCAAAGAACAAATTAACCATGGCCTTCCAACGGTTCGGAACATACGTTTGTACCTGGCCTTGGTACACCGCAAAACAAATCCCCTCGGTGGCAGCAGCCGCCACATTGTGTTCCGGTGCCGGCTTGTAGCTGATGGGCCAGCGGAGTTTTCTCCGGACGGTGTGCCCCTCGGGCAAAGAAGCTCGGATGGCGTCGGACACAAACCGGGAACAATTGGTGTGGTGCCTGCTCAAGCCGCCGTACCGCTGGTAGCCTTCCTCTTGCAATCCTTTGGAAAAAGCAACGGCCGATGGGTAATCGACCCCGCGGCAAACCGAAAGCAACAGCGGCCCATCACCGTGGGTGGCCGCACCCCGGGATTCAATGGCAATGCCTATTTCATCGGGATTGAGCAAAATTCCGTCGTCGGACCACCGGGCAATGGCCGGCATGGCTACTTTGGGGTCGGTATCGGCACTGCGTACCCGTCCAAAAGGACGAGGCGTGATGTACCGGCCGAAGTCGTAATAGTCCACTTCCGGGCGGCCCACCTGCACCAAGGCCATGGCTGCATGGCCCACCCGCAGGTTGGTATTGCGGAAAATACCGGCATTCTTAAGCCAGCGAACGACTTTCTCCTCTCCGCGTGCTGTAGTCTCCGGCCAGGCAAGTACCAAAACCGCACTTCGGTAGTCCTTTTTCGTTTTCATTGGGTCAAATGTCGGATAAAACCTACTTTTGGCCACTATGGTAAAAACTATCCTGGGATTGGTAGTAGGTCTGGTGGCCTTAACTGCCTTGGTTTATGGGGTCCAAATGCCTGATTTTCGGGCGGATCAAGTCGAATTGCTTTACAAACTCACGGGGTTGTACGTGGCGGTGGCGTCGGTGTGCTTCTTGTTGGGAGAGGCCACAAAAAACTACAGCCAGGTAGACAAATTGTGGAGCGTCATCCCGGTGGCGTACGTGTGGATGGCCGCTGATGCCAGCCAGTTTGCACCGCGTCCCACGTTGATGGCCGTCTTGGCGACCTTGTGGGGCGCACGGCTTACGTTCAATTTTGCCCGACGCGGTGGATACTCGTGGATTCCTTGGAAAGGCGACGAAGACTACCGGTGGGCCTTGTTGCGCGCCAACCCCGCCTTCAATGCTCCGTGGAAGTGGTCCCTGTTTAACTTCTTCTTTATTTCGTTTTACCAGCAAGGATTGATCTTGTTGTTTACCCTGCCCATTGTGTACGGATGGACCGCCGACGGATCGGCGTTGACGTCCTTGGACGCCCTCCTGACCGGTGCCTTTTTGGTAATCTTGGCCCTGGAGTTCGTGGCCGACCAACAGCAGTGGAATTACCAAACGGAGAAACACCGCCGCCTGGCAGCCGGGGAGCCTTTGGGAGACTACTACGGAGTTGGGTTTACCCACACCGGGTTGTGGAAGTGGGTACGTCACCCCAACTACGCCAGCGAACAAGCGATTTGGTTGGTTTTCGCGGCTTTTGCGGCTTCTGCTACCGGCCTATGGCTCACCCCGGCTTGGTTGGGTGCGGCGCTGCTTTTGGTCCTGTTTAACGGGAGTGCCAATTTCAGCGAAGGGGTCACGGCAGGGAAATACCCGGCCTTTGAGAACTACAAGAAAAAGACAGGGAAATTTCTTCCCCGGCTTTGGGGCAACTGAGGACTTAACGTGACTGAGGTCACACCCTCCTTTTTGCGGTTGGCCCATTTTTGCCTAAATTGTAGGAACTGCTTCCTCTAAAAACGTGCAACCGGTATGGAACTCATTGGCTACGCCGCATCCCTATTGATTGGACTTTCCCTAGGCCTTTTGGGCAGCGGGGGGTCCATCTTGACCTTGCCGGTCTTGGTGTATTTATTCCAGGTGGACCCCCAAGTGGGGACGGCTTATTCGCTGGTCATTGTGGGAGCTACTGCCTTGGTGGGCGTTGTTCCCAAAGCGTTGAAAAAGGAGGTCGACTTTGGAACGGCATTGCTCTTTGGTGCCCCCTCCATTGCCGCGGTCTACTTAACCCGGGCGTATTTGCTGCCTGCCTTGCCAGACCACTGGGGGCCTTTGACCAAAAGCCAAGGATTGATGGTTCTTTTTGCGGTTCTCATGGTTTTGGCAGCGCGCGGTATGCTGCGGGATAAAAGCAAAGCCCCTTCCAACAGACCTTCTCTGTCTCCATGGGCGAAAGCCGGCATCGTGCTGGGAGAAGGGGCCGGTGTGGGCGTTTTGACAGGCCTTGTTGGCGCTGGTGGGGGGTTCTTAATCATTCCTGTTTTGGTGCTGGTTACAGGCTTGGAAATGAAACGGGCCGTGGGCACCTCCCTGCTTATTATAGCAGCGAAATCGCTTATCGGATTCACGGGGGACTTGGACCATTTGGACCCCGACTGGTACTTCTTGTTGCGTGTGACTTTGGTCGCATTGGTTGGATTGGCTGTGGGTACCTTTGTTGCACAAAAGATCCCCGCCAAGCACTTGCAAAAAGCCTTTGGTTATTTTGTGCTCGTAATGGGAGCTTTTGTAATGATCAAAGAATTGGCATTTCCCTAAATTTTATTTAAATTCCTTCTTATGACCGTTGAACAGATTTATACGGGCTGCTTGGCCCAAGGCGCTTACTACATCGCTTCCGAAGGTGAAGCGGTTGTGATTGATCCTTTGCGCGAGTCTGCTCCCTATTTGGAGCGTGCCGAACGCGACGGGGTTCGCATCAAATACGTTCTGGAGACCCATTTCCATGCCGATTTTGTATCCGGTCACGTTGCGTTAGCCGAGAAAAGCGGTGCCACCATCGTATACGGCCCCAATGCCAACCCCGATTTTTCCTTCCACAGCGCCAAGCACGAAGAAGTTTTGCAGGTGGGTAAGGTAAGCATCGTGGTGCTGCACACCCCCGGCCATACCATGGAATCCACCTGCTATTTGCTGCGCGACGAGCACGGCAAAGACACGGCCTTGTTCTCCGGTGATACGTTGTTTTTGGGCGATGTAGGCCGCCCCGACCTGGCCCAAAAAGCCGCAGACATGACGCAGGAACAACTTGCCGCTACCCTGTACCGTTCCTTGCGGGAAGTCCTGATGCCTTTGGCCGACGACATTACCGTTTACCCCGGGCACGGCGCCGGAAGTGCATGCGGCAAGAACATGAGCAAGGAGACGGTTGGCAGCTTGGGTGAGCAAAAAGCCACCAACTACGCCCTCCGTGCAGACATGACCGAAGCGGAATTTGTCCGCGAGGTAACCGACGGCCTGGCCCCTCCCCCCGCCTACTTCCCGCTGAATGTGGCCATGAACAAAAAGTCCATCCCCGGATTCGAAGATTTGCTTGCAGAACACGGAAAAGTGGTAGACCCCACCGCCTTTGTTGCGCTCGCAGAGCAAATGGAAGCCCTGGTGTTGGACACCCGCGATGCTGAGTCCTTCGCAAACGGCCACATCCCCGGCTCCATCAACATCGGCCTGGACGGCCAGTTTGCTCCCTGGGTAGGTGCGTTGATCCCAGACATCCTGCAGAACATCTTGGTGGTAGCGGCCGAAGGACGCGAAGAGGAAACCATCAAGCGTTTGGCCCGCGTTGGCTACGACCGGGTTTTGGGTTACTTGGAGGGCGGATTTGCCTCGTGGGTGGCCGAGAAGCGCGACTTTGACACCGTAAAGCGAATCAATGCCGACGAATTGGCAGCTATCTGCACCACCAATCCACAGGTCACCGTTTTGGATGTTCGCAAAAAGTCCGAAAACTACTCCGAGCGCCTTCCCAACGCGATCAATCTTCCGTTGGACGATATCAATCACACCTTCAGCGAATTGCCTGATGCCGAAACCCTCTACATCCACTGCGCAGGCGGGTACCGCTCCATGATTTTTGCCTCCATTTTGAAAAGCCGCGGCGTCCACAACCTGGTCGACGTCCGGGGCGGATTTGGGGCCATTAAGAATGCCGGACTCCAAGAAGTTACGGCCTACATGTGCCCCAGCACCATGCTGTAAACGGCGGGCATTCAACAACGCTCTTGCAAAAAAAACACCGAGCCGGCTCCTTTGGAGCCGGCTCGGTGCATTTACGGTATGCGGTAAACTGCGAAAAAGTCTACTCTACCCGAACCCAAACGCGGGACTTTCCGCCTGCGTAGCCAATGCCGCCTACAACGTTGGTATACGTTGTAGTGGGTTGCACAAACGGATTGAAGGTGCCTGCGCCGCTTGCTTTTTCCTGGGAGACAATGGATTTGTAGAGATCCGGATCCCATTTTTCAACGGCAAAAACGACTTCGTAGCCCCCGAGATCGCCAAATTCTCCGTAGGCTACTTCCACCCGCACCGTGCGTTCCCCGTTGGGAATGAGGTCTTCGTTCAAGGCCAATCGGGCTGTGCCCAACCGCGAAAATCGTCCGCCGTTGCTTTCCCATAGAGGGTCCGTGGACGCTAAGGCAAAAACCACTTGCAGGTTGGTATCCAATGGGGGCCACACCGTGGCGATGCGGTTGTGCATGAGGGCCCGGAGTACAAAAACACCCGGCGTGCCGTCGTCTTCAAAAGCAATTTCGTAGGTGGAGCGGCGCAGGGGGAACCAGTCGTTGGGATCTGGCTCCACCGTAAACAAAGAATCCACCCGGACGTTGGTGGCGGGTGTGGGAACGTAAACGCGGGCGGCAGCCAAAAGATCGTCTGCAGGGACCTCTACTTCCAACCGGTAGGTGGTTCCGGCGGTTGGCGTCCAGGATGTTGCGTACCACGCACCGCGCGCAGAGTCCGGTTGGTAGGACGCGGTAGCCAAGGGCGTGCCGTCCTCCTCCATCCAGCGCACCACCGCATCGTTCATGGGCAAGGGTTCGTTGTCTCCCAGCAATTCGGTAGATCGGGTAGCGTGGACCCAAGCGGGCATGCCGGGGGTGAGCTCGCTGTATACCGTGAGCAAGCGGCTCGACGGCTCGTCGAACGGAATTTCCCGTTTGCACGCGCCCAAGGAAAGGGCAGCAACGGCAAGCGCTGCCAGCATGCGCAAGGGGCGGAATGTGCGAACAACGTCGAACTTAAAACGAGAAGCCATAGGACACGGAAGGGATTATGGGGAAAAGGCTGTAGGCAAACAATTTTCGGCCGGAAGGGGTTTGTTCAAACTGCAGCAAAAACGGGTTGATGCGGTTGTAGGCGTTGTAAAGCGAGAATACCCACTGGGATTTGCCCCATTGGGTCTCCTTGCTGCGGGTCACAGAAAGGTCCATGCGGTGGTAGGCGGGCTCCCGGAAGTTGTTGCGGCTGGAAACGTATTCCACGGTACCAAAAAACTGCTCAAACGGCGAACCCGCATAGCGCGTGGTGGGAAGCGTGGTGGCACGGCCCGTGCCGTAGACCCACACCATTCCCGCGGTCCAGCGGTCGTTGAATTTGTGGTTGACCACCAGGCTGAGGTCGTGCCGGCGGTCGTAGGTGTAGGGATACGGGTTTCCGCTGTTGATTTGGTCGAATTGGCGGTTGGTCCAGGCCAAGGTGTAGCCCAGCCAGCCCGTGGTGGACCCTTCTTTCTTCTCCAGGAGCCACTCGGTTCCGTAAGACCAGCCCCGGCCGGTGGTCACCTTGTCTTGCCAATCCACGTTGGCAGAAAAGAAGGTGGCGCCCTCTTTGTATTCGATGAGGTTGCGCATGTCTTTGTAGTAGCCTTCAATGCTCAAATTCAAGCCATTGGGCAATACCTGTGCGTAGCCCACGGCGGCCTGCCAGGCTTCCTGCGGGGCAATCCGATCGGTCACGGGCACCCACAAATCCGACGGCAACCCAATGGTCTGGTTGGTCAACAGGTGCAAGAACTGGGTCATGCGGACCGCAGACGCTTTCAACGAGGACTGGGAATTCAACAGGTAACGGGCAGACCACCGCGGTTGGAGCGAGGAGTAGGTTTTGGTCCCCACCTGAAACGTGGCCCAATGCAAGCCGGCATTCATTTTCAACCGCGTGGAAAGCGAAAAGTCGTCTTGGATGTAGACGGCACTCTCCCAGGCATTCTGCTGAGCGCTGCCGAAGTTGGTGTCCAGACTGCCTCCTGCGCCCAGGTCCAGCTGAAAGGTTTGGATTCCGGGTTCAAACGTGTGGTTCGTGATTCCGGCACCGACTTTTACGGCGTGGTTCGAATTGGGAAGCCAGTCGGCATCCCACTTGGCCCCAAAATCCTCAATGAAACTGGACAGACCCAGCCGTAACTTCTCGTAATCCCGATCGCCGTCGGAAGAGATGTATTCGTTCTCTTGGGATACATCGGTGTTGAACCGGTAGCGGCTGTACGTGGCCGTGGTATTGGTGAAGACCTTGGGGTTAACGCGGTAATTCCAGCGGGCCGTGGCAATCCGGTTGCCCCAATCCAAACCAAAGTTGGACTTTTCGGAATACCGGGACCCGTCGAGCTCGGTTCCTTTGTTGCTGGCGTTGATGTACACCACGTCCGCCCCCTGGTAATAACTCAGGTAAAGCTGGTGGTCGTCGTTGAACCGGTGGTTGATTTTGCCGTTGAGGTCGTAGAAATAGTAACCTCCGGTATTTCCGTCGTTGGCGGCGGCCAAGGAAGGAGCGAGCAGCGCGTCCAAGTAGGTCCGGCGCCCGCTCACCAAAAAACTGGTTTTTCCCTTGTTCAAAGGGCCCTCCAAGGTCAGGCGGGAGGCTATGACCCCCACCGCTCCCTCTCCGTGAAACTCTTTGCGGTTGCCTTCCTTCATGCGGATGTCCAACACCGAGGACAGGCGACCGCCGTACTCCGCCGGGAATCCCCCCTTGATCAGCTGGACGCTTTGGATGGCGTCCCCGTTGAAGATGCTGAAAAAGCCAAACAAGTGGTTCACGTTGTAGACCGGTACCCCGTCAATGAGAATGAGGTTCTGGTCCGGCCCGCCACCGCGCACGTAAAAGCCCGCTGTTCCTTCGGTTCCGCCCTTCACCCCGGGCAGCAATTGCACCATTTTCAACACGTCGGGCTCTCCAAAGAGCACCGGCAGGTTTTTTAAGGTGCGCATATTCAGGTTGATAGAACTCATTTGTGTAGAACGTTGCAACGGCGCTTCCCGGGCGCCCACCACCGTGGCCTCCCGCAAAACTTGCTGGACGGGAGCCAAGGAAAAGGTATGGGACCGGGGCTGGGTGGACGGTCCAAAGGTTTGAACCACCGGCCGGTAGCCAACGGTGCCTGCTTGAATCCGGGCCGAGTCTTGCCGGACGGTCAACGAGAAAAATCCGTAGGCATTGGTGACCGTTCCGGTCTTGGTGACTTTGTCGTGCACGTAGGCGCCAATCAGTCGTTCGCCTGTTTTCTGGTCTTCCACATACCCAAAAACGGTGGTGTACCGCTGGGCAAATACCGACCCCGAGCCAAATAAAAGTGCGGCAAGCGCAAAAATCGCAATGCGTAGATTCATCAATAGGTGTAATTTAGATGCCGAACACAAAAGTCCCACAATTCCGCAAACAAGATGCCATTGTTTGCGCTAACGTAGCTTTTCATGCAAAAAAAATTACTCCTCCTTGCGGCCTTGGGCCTCATCGCGCTGATTCATCCTACGTTGAATGCGCAAAATTTAACTTCGGTAATCCGTGGTACTGTGGTAGATGCGGAAACGAAATTTCCCCTTCCCGGCGCATTTGTCCAGGTGGGCACCCAAAAAGTAGTCACCGATGGCCAGGGCCTTTTTCGCCTATCGGGAGTTCCCATTGGCCGCCAAACCGTGTTGGTTTCTTTGATTGGGTACGAAAAAACCAGCCGGGCCATTGAATTGACGTCCGCAAAAGAAGCGGTACTCACCCTGCCCATGGTGGAAGCCAGTACCCAATTGCAAGAAGTTGCGGTAAAGGCCACCCAGTCGGGCCAAGCGAAGAACGAAATGGCGGTAGTAAGCGCACGCCAGTTTTCGGTGGAAGAAACCAATTTGTACGCCGGTAGCCGGGGCGAACCCGCTCGAATGGCCACCAATTTCGCTGGGGTTCAAGGATCGGACGACCAACGGAACGACCTGGTGGTGCGCGGCAACACGCCTTCCGGGGTTTTGTACCGCATGGAAGGAATCAACATCCCCAACCCCAACCACTTCTCCATTCCCGGTACCGGAGGCGGTCCCGTGACGATTTTGAACAACAAGTTCCTGGACAATTCGGACTTTTTCACCGGCGCATGGCCCGCAGAATACGGCAATGCCATTGCCGGTGTTTTTGACCTGAAAATGCGCGACGGCAACAACGAGAAATTCGAAGTTTCCGGCCAATTGGGCTTCTTGGGCACCGAATTGATGGTGGAAGGTCCCATGGGAAAAGGCCGTGCAGGACGTCCCGCTCCTTCGTTCTTGGGCGTCTACCGCTACAGCACCTTGATTATGTTCCAAAAATTGGGCATTCCCTTGGGGACCAGCGCTGTTCCAGGCTATATGGACGGGGCATTCCGCTTCACGTTCCCGCAAAAAAACGGCGGAAAACTGGCTGCCTGGGGCATGTTTGGCCGGTCCAACATCGATATCATGATTTCCGACACCGAAGGCGACAAAGTCAGTTCGGACTTTGAAAGCTACGGCACCACAGACCGCGACCAGTATTTCAAAACCGACATGTACGTAACAGGCTTGAACTACACCAAGCCCATTTCCCGCACCAGTTACCTAAACGCTGGGGTCGCCGTTAGCCAGTCGTACATCGACACCCGCAACGACAAGGTTTTCCGCAGCATCACCCCCGACTCCACGTGGCAGGTAGACGATATTGTCAACATCTTGGGCTACAAATTCACCGAAAACAAGCTGCACGGATTTGCCCATTACATCCAGAAGTTGAACAACCGCACCACCTTCAAAATGGGTTTGAACGCCGACTTTTACGACCTCCATTACAACGACTCGGTGCGCAAAGTAGACGGCCGGGACGGTTCCGTTGCTCCTTGGCGCGTGCAGTGGGACACCCATGCCCAGTGGGGCGTTTTGCAGCCCTACGCCAGCCTGCGCAGCAACCTGACCGAAAAATTATCGGCCACCGCGGGTTGGACCATGACCTATTCCAACGTCAATGCGCAGTCCTACAACCTGGTAGAGCCACGCGTGGGACTGAATTACAAGCACACCAAGCGGACGAATTTCTTTGCGGGTTCCGGCATCCACAGCCAAATGCAAAGTGCTTACTTGTACTACTACGCCATTGGAAACAACGGGCGCGACCCCGGAGAGCACAACACCCAAATGGGGCTGACCAAGAGCTACCACTCCGTGGCAGGCGTGGAACACCGGTCGGCTTCGGCTCCCATTCGTTTGAAGGCCGAAGTGTACTACCAGTACCTGTGGAATGTGCCCGTGGAACAGTTTAAAATGGACAACAACCCTTTGAGCGCCACCTTTGGACAGCGCGTGGTGGGTTCAAGCTTTTCCATGGTGAATGCGGGTTCCGGTTTTGGTCGACTGTGGCCAGACACCCTGGAAAACTCGGGCACGGGTCAAAATTTTGGCTTGGAATTGACGGCGGAACATTTCTTCTCCAAAGGGTTCTACGGCCTAATGACGGCCAGCTTGTTTGACGCCAAGTACCGCGGCTCGGACAACGTGGTGCGCAACACGACCTTCAACGGCCAGTACGCATTCAACTTTATAATGGCCAAAGAGTGGCGCTTGGCCGGGAAACGCGCCTTGCAGCTAAGCGGCAAGTTCACTACGGTGGGAGGACGCTGGTTTGGACCCGTAGACGAAGAGAAGTCGCTTGAGAACCTCGAAATCAACTTTATCTCCTCCACCTTCAACACCGAAAAATACCGGGCGTATTACCGCACGGACGTCAAGTTCTTGTACAAGTGGAACTTCTCCAAAACCAGCCACGAACTGGGGATTGACATGGCCAACGTGTTGAACAACCGGAACATCCTGACGCTGACGTTTGTACCGGACCATCCGTCTGGAAATAAGGTACAAGAAGAGTACCAGCTGGGGCGGTTGCCCATTTTCTACTACCGCATCGATTTTTAACGGGCGGATTTTTCCGAGATAAAAAAAGGGGCGCCTCTGCGAGGCGCCCCTTTTTTGTTTTCCCTGTTTTGCAGCTCCGTAAGCGGCGTATTGCCCGTCGGACTGGGGGAAGATGGAACTCAGGAGCGCTTGGCGCGCTGCAACCAGCCCACCAAGGCGGCCGCTCCTCTGCGGCCCACCACATTCGGCATGTAGGTACCCAGTCGGTTCATGAATCCGGGGATGGCATAAAGCGCCCGGGATTCGGTCTTGGCGAAGGCTACCTCGGCCACGGTGTGGGAATGCATCAGCGGCATCAGGCCTTGGGAAACCAAGTGGGATTTCTCCAAGCCGGCGCGGTCAAAAAAAGAGGTTTTGGTAGGGCCGGGGCACACGATGGTCACGGAAAGGCCCTTGGTCTTGACCTCGGCGGCCAAGGCCTCGGAAAAAGACAGCACAAAGGCCTTGGATGCGTAGTAGGCGGCCATGCCAGGACCTGCTTGGAAAGCCGCCGTGGAGGCCACATTGGCCAAACGTCCGCCCGTAGGTAAGTTCTGAACGGCCCAGTGCGAAATACGGACCAAGGCTTGGATGTTCACCTCCAGCATGGTGCGCAAAACGTCGGGGCGGGCATCGGTCAGCGGAGCGTAGTCTCCAAAACCCGCGTTGTTGACCAGGCGGTCGTGCACGCGTCCCGCTTGGGTGAGGCGATCGAGTTGGGCCAAAAGCGCTTCTACTTGGTCCAAGTGGGCCAAATCGGCCTCCAGAACCAGCGGTTGAGCGTCCGGACGAACCGCGCGTATGCGGTCCAACGTCGTTTGTGCGTCGGGCGCATTGCGCACCACCAAGGTGAGTTCCTGGCCGGCCTGGGCCGCGCGTACCGCCCAATCAGCGCCAATGCCTTTGGACGCACCCGTAATCAGCGTATATCCCATGGCGACGAAGGTACGGACCGGATTCCGCATCTTTGCACTCCTAAAATGCCCAAACAGAATCCTTTCATCCCCTCTTCGATGCCCTTCTTGAACCGTTTGCCGATGCCGTATTCCTTGTTTGTCAAGGGGTTATTCGCATTGTGCGTACTGGTAGGTTCCGGGGAATTGGCCCTTGCGCAAGATGCTTCGGGGAAAAAGAGCATGGGGGTGGAACTTCCCGGGGTGACGGTGCATGCCCTGGCAGCAGGAAGTCGTCCGGTATTGGACGGCGTTTTGGACCGGGATGTGTATTCGCACGGGGTGGCTTTGGATGTTGAAACTGAACACCAGCCGGGCACCAATGTACTGGCTCCGGTGCGGACCCGCGGATGGATTGCCCGGGACGAGGCGGCGCTGTACGTATTTCTGGCCTGCCCCATTCCCAAAGAAGGCCTGCGGGCCAATGTAACCAGGCGGGACGAAGCTTTTGATGACGACTTTGTGGGCATTGCGTTGGACCCCTACGCGGACACCCGCAACATGCTGTTTTTAGGGGCCAATGCCTACGGAGTGCAGCTGGACCTGCGCAAGAACGACCCGTCCGCGTTGAACGACAATTTTGACGTTAGTTACGACATGGTGTACGAGTCGGTGGCGCTGCGGTCGGACAGTGTGTACTGGGTGGAGATGCGGATCCCTTTTGCGTCGATTCCGTTTCCGTCGGGCAAAAACCAGGTGTGGAAATTTGCCTTGTTTCGGAATTTGTGGGTAGGCGCTCAAAACCACACCGTTAACACCTACCCCATCGACCGGAACAACGTCTGCAGCGACTGCCAATACGACGACGCACTGGCCATGGAGGGCATCAAGCAACCCAAAAAGATGCAGATTTTGCCCTATGTACTGGGCGGAGCGCAAAATCCACCGCTGGCAGGTGGGCCGCTGCTCGGAAAGATGGGCGGCAGCTTCTTGGCCGGATTTGGGTCCGAGACGGTGATTGAAGGGGCTTTTTTGCCGGACTTTTCCCAGGTGGAGTCCGACGCCCTGCAGATTGGCGTGAACAGTTCGTACGCCTTGTTCTATCCGGAACGTCGGCCTTTTTTTAACGAGGGAGCCGATTTGCTGGCCACCAAAGCGAATTTGATTTACTCCCGAACCGTGGCCGACCCCTCGTGGGTGACCAAGGCGGTGCACCAAGGTCGGGACGTGCGGGCGTATGCGCTTACGGGATACGACCGTTCCTCGCCGTATTTGGTGCCGGGCGAGGACCAGAGTTTCTTGGGACGTGCCACGGGCAACGTGTTCGGCATTTTTCGCGCCACCAAACCCTTTGAAAAAGCCCAGTACCTGGGGGCCATGGCCACCCACCGCCGGTACGACGAAGGCGGCAGCGGCACCCTGGTGGGGTCGGATTTCAACGTGCGTCTCAGCCCGACGGTTCGCCTTTTTGGCGAGGGGGCGATTTCCCGAACAGAAGAACCCAATGCCCCGTGGATTGCAAGCAATTCGGGGATGTTTGGAACGCGAACCAAGGCCCTGGACGGGGAGCAATTCACCGGATTTCTGGGCAGTTTGGAGGTGCAAAAGGTAACGGAGCGCTGGATGCTGCGGTCCATGGTTTCCCACATGGGACGGGACTTCCGGGCCGAAATGGGCTTCCGTCCCAGCGTGGACCGACGTCGGGCAGAAATTGGCGGCAACGTAAGGGCTTTCCCCAACGGCAAATGGATCAAGAATTACGGGGTGTACTGGGAGGCTTTTGGCGAGCAAACCATAGCCGGGAAAACCAAGCAAACCGGCTGGATGGCAGACAGTTGGATGCAATTAGCCGGATCCATTAACCTTTCCTTGGGGCATTACTACCGCTTTATGGAGGAATTCAAAGGCGCAACCTTCCGGTGGATGCCGTACACCTGGGGGTCCATCTCCTACAATCCCCGGCAATGGGTGCAGCTGAGTTACCGGACGGACTTCGGGCAAGGACTTACCCGGAACGCCGACCTCATTCGGGCGGGCGACGAGCGCAACGGCGGATTGTCTGCGCAGTTTCAAATAGCCGGAAAAGTGCGGTGGTCTGTGGGAGTCAACCACGCCCAAATGCGGGAACGGATTCCTACGGCCGACACATTGATCTACCGGGGCTATGTAGCCCGAAGCGTTTTGCACTGGGGAATTTCCAAGGCCTGGTCCACCCGCGCAGTGGTGCAGTACGACGATTTTGGGAAGGGATGGACGTTTCAACCTTTGGTGCAGTACCAACCGACGCCCTTTACCTTGGTGTACCTGGGGTATTCCAAAACGCCTTGGGACCAGTCGGTCTTTGCCAAGGTGCAGGTGCAATTTTTGGTGAAAAAGCGAAGCCAAACGGCTACACCCACTCAGTCTTCCAGCCGAGCCATTTCGGCCAATCCGTGGGGATCTTTGATTTGAAACCGCTTGCCCACACGGGCGATGTAGCCGTCGTTTTCCAATTCGGCCAATAACCGAATGAGGGATTCGGTGGCGGTCCCTACCAACTCGGCCCATTCGCTGCGCTTGAGGTCAATGGCTACACAGCCCTGTTCGTCCTTCCCAAAACGCGCTTGGAGCATCAAAAAGAATTCGGCAGTCCGTTCCCGAACCGACTTTTGGGCCAAACTGCTCATTATGCGGCTGGCTTCGGCCAACTCGTGGCAGGTCTGTTTGAGTATTTCCATGGAAAACGGACCGTTGGACTGAAAAAAGCCCAGCAGGACGTCGGCAGGAACAAAACACGCGGAGGTTTTGTCCATGGCCACGGCCGAAACGGTGAGCGGTTCTCCAGCCAGCAAAGCACGGTAGCCAATCAGGTCCCCGTCGGTCAGAAAACGGACAATGTGCTCGCGGCCGCTGGCTTCGGCATGCACCATTTTTACCCGGCCGGATTGGATGCAGTAAACGCCCCGTGGAGTGCGTCCTTCCTCCAGGAGCATCTCCCCTTTCTGAAAATGGCCGTGGCGTTTGTGGGCGCACAATTGGTCCACCTCTTCCCCTTGCAGGTGATGAAACGGAGACAACGAGCGCGTGGGGCAAGTGGCACAAGTGTAGTGTTCCATAGCTACTGGATTTAGGGTTTAGTGAAGGTACGTGATAAATGTCATTTTTTCTCCCTGAGCGTGTGTTTTGCTTTGTTCTCACGATGGCTGCACCCCATTCCAACCCGTATTCCGCCCTGGACCAAGTGGATTTGTATCCACACATGTACAAACATTGGTCAGACAATCAGGCTGTTGCCGAATTGCACCTGCCCACCATGCACTGCGCTTCTTGTGTGCGCACTCTGGAAAATTGGCCCAAATGGAGGGAGGGACTGGAGTTTGTGGGGGTGGATTTTAGCCAACAAACCGCTGTATTCCGGTTTCAACCGGGCGTGGTTCGGCTGTCGGAACTGGCCTTGGAGCTGCAGGCAATGGGATTCCCCCCCGACGTGAGTTTGGCCCAGTCCCAATCCAGCGCCGAAAAGCCCCAAAAATCGAAGGGGGCCCGACGCCAATTCAAGCAAATGGCCATTGCCGGGTTTGTCTTTGGCAACACCATGCTCTTTGCCTTGCCGGAGTACTTTGGTATGGAGGCCGGGTCGGATTTGTCGGTATTCATTCGATGGATCACGGCTTTTTTGAGCGTGCCTTTGGTTTGGTTCTCGGGGGCTCCTTTCTTGCGCAGTGCGTGGGGGGCCTTGAAACAACGGACTACCAACATGGACGTTCCCATTTCATTGGGCATTGCAGCACTTTTTGTGCAAAGCCAGTACGACGTGTGGACGGGGCACGGCCCAGGGTACTTCGACAGCCTCGCTGGGCTGCTTTTCTTCTTGTTGATTGGACGTTGGTTCCAGAGCCAGACCTTTTCGTCTTTGCATTTTGAGCGGGACTACCGGTCGTTCTTTCCTTTTTCGGTGTGGGTGCTGGAAGAAGGAAAAGAGGTAGCCAAACCGCTGGAGTCGTTGAAATCGGGGGACTTGGTCCGGGTGCGCCACGGCGAAATGGTTCCCGTGGACAGCACGGTTCTGGAAGGCGAGAGCGCCGTGGACGTTTCTTTTTTGACGGGCGAAGCCCAGCCCCAAGACGTACAGCCCGGGACGGAAATTCCCGCCGGCGCTCAGGTGGTGGGAGGTGCTCTGCTCGTTCGTGCAAACAAAGCATTGGATCAAAAGTATTTAACCTCGCTTTGGAGCGAGGACACCGGCGGCCGACGCCCGCAATGGATCGCCTTGACGGACAGGTTGGGCAGAGCCTTTACGGGGGTGGTCTTGGGCATCTCGGCCGCCGCTGCCCTCGCTTGGGCGTTTATTGATCCGAGCCGCATTGCAGTGGTGGTAACGTCGGTGCTGATTGTTGCATGCCCCTGCGCATTGGCCTTGGCGGTGCCCTTTGCCCTGGGCAACACCGTTCGGTGGTTGGGACGCCACGGCGCATTTGTGAAATCCACGGCAACGGTGGAACGCCTGGCCGCGGTAGGTGCCTGGGTGTTTGACAAAACCGGAACGCTCACGGTGGCTGGCGCCATGACCTGGGACGAACCTGCCGACCTGCAACCGCTGCAGCGCATAGCCCTGCGTTCCTTGGCCAACCAAAGCGCCCATCCGCTTAGCCGGTCTTTGGTCCAGCACTTCACGCAGAAACAAGGGGTGGACGAACAACCGGTATCGGACTTTGAGGAAGCCTTGGGCCGGGGCATTTCCGCAACGGTCAATGGCAAACCGTACAAACTGGGAAGCCCCGCTTTTTGCAACCAGCCCGCTCAGAGTGCTCCGGACCATGCGCTGGGCGCACTGGAAGACGGCGTTTTCTTGGGATGGTTTCTCCCCCGAAGCACCTACCGGGCCGGATTGGGAGCAGCCTTAGACGGCCTGGGAGGCGTCCCTGTGGCCGTCTTGACGGGCGATTCCGACGGCGAACGCGCGGCCCTTTTGCAGGTAGTTCCGCCGGGCACCGAACTGCGTTTCCGCCAGAAACCGGAAGAAAAGAAAGCCTACGTGCAGGCGCTCAAGTCCAGTGGCCTTGCAGTTGCCATGGTGGGCGACGGCCTGAACGACGCCGGGGCGCTCGCCCAAAGCGATGTGGGCATTACCGTGGCCGAAGACGCTCTGCACTTTGCCCCTGCGTGCGATGTACTGCTGCGTGGCGACGCCCTGCCCCAATTGGACCGCATGCAAAAGTTTGCCCAAGCCGGCGTGCGCGCCGTTCGCTTGAGCATCTTCATGAGCCTGGCCTACAACCTCGTTGGCCTCAGTTGGGCGGTCCGGGGAGCGCTTACCCCCGAGGTCAGTGCCCTTTTAATGCCCATCAGTTCGCTGAGCGTAGTAGCCTTTACCACCTGGTACACCCGCCGTCAAGCGAAAAAAATAGTTGCCTCATGAGTGCCTTCTACCTGATGGTTCCGGTAAGCGTTTTGCTGGCCGCGGGCTTTTTGATCCTGTTTTTGAAACTGAACGATTGGGGGCATTTTGACGACACCACCTCCCCTTCCGTCCGGATGCTGGACGACAAAACCCTCTCAGACCAAGGGTCCAAGCAGGATGCAGCCCCCGCCTCTGACCGGGACTTTACCACACCCCACGCCGAAAACACCAAAAACCAATAACCCCTTCTCTATAACCCCTCTATTCACCTGAATCGCGCTATGGAAACACCCCTCGAAAGGTTTGCCTACGACAACAAGATTGTTCGCAACTTCTTGGTCGCCACAATGTTGTGGGGACTCATTGGATTTTTAGTTGGCCTTACCATTGCCTTGCAATTGGTATTTCCTGCCCTGAATGCCGACTTGCCGTGGTTTACGTTTGGTCGGCTGCGCGCCCTCCACACCAACGGCGCCATCTTTGCCTTCGCCGGGAACGCCATCTTTACGGGGGTTTATTACTCGTTGCAGCGCTTGCTCAAGGCCCGGATGGCGAGCGATTTGCTTTCCAAGATCCACTTTTGGGGTTGGCAGCTGATTATTTTGTCTGCTGTGGTTACGCTGCCTTTGGGGTTCACCACCTCCAAGGAATACGCGGAGCTGGAATGGCCCATTGACATTGCCATTGCCTTGGTGTGGGTGGTCTTTGGGGTGAACATGATTTGGACCATCCTCAAACGGCGGGAAGAACACCTGTATGTGGCGGTTTGGTTTTACATCGCCACCTTCGTGACCGTTGCGGTGTTGCATATTTTCAACAGCCTGGAACTCCCCGTCGGTGCGTTGAAAAGTTATTCGGTGTACGCCGGGGTACAAGATGCGTTGGTGCAGTGGTGGTACGGCCACAATGCCGTGGCGTTCTTCTTGACCACGCCGTTTTTGGGGATGATGTATTATTTCCTTCCCAAGGCCGTGGATCGTCCCATTTACTCGTACCGGCTCTCCATTGTCCATTTTTGGGCGCTGATTTTCATCTACATCTGGGCCGGCCCGCACCATTTGCTGTACTCCGCTTTGCCCGACTGGGCCCAGAGCTTGGGCACGGTCTTCTCCATCATGCTCATTGCTCCGTCGTGGGGCGGTATGATCAACGGGTTGCTGACCTTGCGCGGCGCCTGGGACCGTGTTCGGGACTCGGCCGTCTTGAAATTCTTTGTGGTGGCGGTTTCCGCCTACGGCATGGCCACGTTTGAAGGACCGCTGTTGTCCATCAAGAGCATCAACGCCATTGCGCACTTCACGGATTGGATTCCGGCGCACGTGCACGTTGGAACCTTGGGATGGAACGGTTTTATGACCTTCGGCATGATTTACTGGTTGGTCCCCCGTCTCTTTACCGGCGGAGCGTATTCGGAAAAATTGGCCAACTGGCACTTTTGGTTGGGTACCACCGGACTCCTGTTTTGGGCACTCCCCATGTACGTAGCCGGATTTACCCAGAGCCTGATGTGGAAGGAACTGGCTGTTGACGGCACCCTGGTGTACGGAAACTTCTTGGAAACCACCAAGCAAATCATCCCCATGTACGCGCTTCGGGCATTGGGCGGCACGCTGTACATCAGCGGCATGGTGGTTATGTTTGTCAACGTGTGGAAAACCGTCACCAGCGGCCGGTTAATTGCCAACGAAGAGGCCCAGGCTCCTGCCCTTTCCCGCCACGGCGCCCACGCGGGTGAACACTGGCACCGGTGGATCGAGCGCAGGCCCGTTCAGATGGTGATTTGGAGCACCGTCGTCGTTTTGATTGGAGGCATCATCGAAATTGTGCCCACCCTGATGGTCAAGAGCAACACGCCGACCCTCGCCAGCATTAAACCGTACACCCCCTTGGAATTGGAAGGCCGGGACATATACATCCGCGAAGGCTGCAACGCCTGCCACTCGCAAATGATTCGCCCCTTCCCCTCCGAGGTCCTTCGGTACGACCCCGCAGGAAAACAATACAGCCTGCCCGGGGAATACGTGTACGACCATCCCCACCTGTGGGGTTCCAAGCGCACCGGCCCCGATTTGATGCGGGTGGGAGCCAAATACCCCGACAGCTGGCACTACAACCACATGTGGGACCCCACCAGCATGTCGCCCGGGTCCATCATGCCGCGTTACCCGTGGCTGTTCTCCGCCGACGGCCGGGATGCCTCCTTGGACACTTCTTTGACCGTGAAGAAAATGCGGGCCATGGTGGCCCTGGGCGTACCCTATACCGAGGCCGAAGTGGCCAATGCCCTGCACGCGTTAAACGCCCAGGCATCGGAAATCGCCCAACGGTTGAACGAAGACCCCACCATTCGCGTCGCTCCCAACGAGGAAATCATTGCCTTGATTGCCTACCTGCAGCGCATGGGCACGGACATTAAAAAAGAAAAGCCATGAGCAAACATTTGACCTTTCTGGCCCAGATAGAGGGCATCGCCTGGTTTCCCATCGCCACCATGCTGCTCTACCTGGTGTTTTTCGCCGCCGTCGGCTACTACGTTTTTAAAGCGAAAGGAGACCGCGTAGACCGGTGGTCCCGCCTTCCGCTGGAGTCTCAAGATCAATCCGAACAACCATGAATGCCTTTGCTTTTTGGAGCATCTCCCCGGAATGGGTAGACCTCTTTCTTTCTTTGGGTAAACCTACCAACGTCCTGGCCCTGATCACCTTCGCGGTAGGGCTGTTTACAGCCGGAGCCGTACTGCGCACGTTGGAAACGCTGAAAGCACAACTGGGGCTCCCTCCTGCCCCCAAAAAGACGCCGAAGTTCGCGTGGAAAAGCAGGATGCAAAGCCTGACCGACTCGGTTCCCGTAGAACGCGAAGGAGACATCCTCCTGGACCACAACTACGACGGAATCCGGGAGCTGGACAACAACCTGCCGCCCTGGTGGCTCTACGGCTTCTACCTCACCATCGTTGCGGGCGTGATCTACCTCGTTTACTACCACGTGGTGCCCAACTCGCCCTTGCAGGCAGACGAATTCCAAGCGGACATGGCCGTTATGGAGCAAGCGAAACAAGAATTCTTGGCGAACGAAGCCAACAACGTAGACGAGAACTCGGTAGTGGCACTCGACGATGCTTCGGCGTTGGCCGATGGCAAAAAGACGTTTGACGCAAACTGTGCCTCCTGCCACCTGGCCGACGGGGGCGGGTCTGTGGGCCCCAACCTGACCGACGCCTACTGGATCCACGGCGGGGGCATCAAAAACGTCTTCACCACCATCAAGTACGGTGTTTTGGATAAGGGCATGATTTCCTGGCAGGAAACCTTGAGCCCGGTTCAAATGCAAAATGTGGCCAGCTACATTTTGACGTTGCAAGGCTCCACCCCGGCCACCCCAAAGGCGCCGCAAGGCACGTTGTACGACCCCGCGGCCGAGGCCGCTGTTGCAACCGGGGATACCACCGCGGCGCAACCGTAACGGACCGTCAGTCCCCCAGCGGGCGCTGCGCGCCCGCTGGGGGACTTTTTTGCCGCGCGGGCTACTTTCCCCACGGAGCTCCAAACCCGCACCCATCGTACGATTTTCCTCTGTCCACTTTCTTATCTCCCTGCCATGCCTACCGCTCCATCGGAGAACCGAGAAGCCTTTCGCGACTCCATCGGCACCATTTCGGAAGACGGCAAACGCCTTCACATCCATCCCAAACGAGCCAAAGGGCGCTTTACCACCTGGCGGCAGCGTCTCAGCTATGGGCTGCTTGCCTTGCTTTTTGCGGGACCGTGGCTGCGCATAGGGGGGATGCCCTTCTTGCAACTCGACGTGTTGCACCGTCGGTTCATTCTCTTGGGCCAGGTTTTTTGGCCCCAAGACTTTCACCTGCTGGTGATTTTGATGCTGCTCGGGGTGTTGGCCGTCGCGCTATTTACCGTGGCGCTGGGCCGGCTTTTTTGCGGCTGGATTTGCCCCCAGACCATCTTCATGGAACACGTATTCCGTCGGATTGAATACTGGGTCGACGGAGACCGGAATGCCCAAATCCGGCTGCAAAACATGCCGTGGAATGCGGAGAAAATCCGCAAACGTTTGATCAAGAACGCCCTTTTTGCGGCCATTTCCTTCGCCATTTCCAATACCTTTTTGATGTACCTCATTGGTACCGATGCATGGAAACGGTTGGTCCAAGAGGGACCCGACCAGCACACCGGCGGATTTACCGCCATTTTGATCTTCACCGGGGTGTTTTTCTTTGTTTTTGCGTGGTTCCGGGAGCAAGTGTGCCTCATTGTGTGTCCCTACGGCCGCCTGCAGGGCGTGCTCCTGGACCGGAACTCGTTGGTCATCGCCTACGACCGTGTACGGGGAGAATCCCGGGCACCCGTCCACAAAGGCGAAGACCGCACCGCCGCAGGAAAAGGCGATTGCGTGGATTGCAGCCTGTGCGTGCAGGTATGCCCCACCGGCATCGACATCCGCAACGGCACCCAGCTGGAGTGCATCAACTGCACCGCGTGCATCGACGTGTGCGACGAAGTCATGGAGAAAACCCACCGGCCAACGGGGCTGATTCGCTATGCGTCCGAAGCCAATATCGCCGAGAAAAAACCCTTTGTCTACACCCCCCGACTCCGCGCATACACCGTTCTCTTGGCGGCGTTGGTTGTACTTATGGGGGCCTTGCTCTTTCTGCGTTTGCAGGTGGAAGCCACCGTCCTGCGGGCTCCGGGCCAAACCTTCCAAATCCATGATACCGCTTACACCAACCTCTACACCTACAAGTTGATCAACAAATCGGGCAGGGAAGGCGTGTTGAGCATGGCCTTGCCGGAAGGAGCTCCCGGAACCCTCCAATGGATTGGACCGTCGGCCCAGCGGGCAAATGCCAAAGGGATGGCCCAAGGCTCGTTCTTTTTGTGGCTGCCCAAGTCCGACGTACACGGATCCAAAAACAAGGTCGACTTGGTGGTGTACCTGGATGGCGTGGAGGTGGACCGGATTTCCACGCAATTCTACGGACCGCGATGAGCTCCTCCCTCTCTTTTCCTGCGGACGCCGCGGGACCCTTTGCTCCGTGGGTGGCCGGAGCGGTGCTGGGCCTTTCGGCCGCGGTCCACTGCCTGGGCATGTGCGGTCCGCTCGTCATTGCCCTGGGGAAAACAAAGTCAACCTGGGGGGCCTTGGTGGTGTACCACCTCTCGAGGACGGCGTCGTATTTGGTACTGGGGGTATTGGTATTGTCTGTAGCACCTATGGCCAGCGGCCAGCGGTGGTTGAGCATAGCGTCCGGGCTTTTCCTCTTGGCGACGGCCTGGCAAGAGCAATTTGCGGAACCGGCGTGCTGCACCACCCAAAAAACGCCGTGGCACCGCCGGTTACTGCTATGGCGGACGTGGTCGTTAAAAAACACCTCCGGCGTGCTGACGTCGTCGGTACTGGGCGGATTGAACGGATTGTTGCCGTGCGGCATGGTGTATGCCGCCATTGCTTCGTCGTCGGCATTTGGTGGTTGGAGCGGCGGAATTCCCTTTTTGGTGGGGTTTGGGACGGCCACAGCGGTGCCCCTTATTGCCTTGCAGGCTGCGGGCAAGCACCTTCCCGCCGTTTGGATGGCCCGGTGGAAGCGCGCGAGCGCCGTCCTGGCCGTGGCGATGGGGCTTTGGTTTATTCTGCGGGGAGCCGGATGGGGCATCCCGCTGGTGAGCCCCACCGAAGAGTCGTTGCGCGTCGAAACGCATCATCCTGCGGCGGAAAACGGGGGTTCCCCACGTACACAACCGTCGGGACCTGCTGCACCGGTAAGATCCGGAGCTGCATCGGAAAAACCCGGAGCCTGCTGCACCCGGTAACCGGATCGCGATCAAAAAAATCGGCCCAAGAACCTGTTTTCCTCCCCAAAGTGTCCGACCTTTATCGTACTAAATCCCTCCCATGGACGCAACCCATCTTCACCTTGTAGTCACCCACGCCCTGATCTTCTTGGCCCCTGTGGCCGTCGTTCTGCTGCTGTGGGGCGGCAATCCCATGCAAAAGCAAATGCGCCGTGCCGGATATGCCTTTGCCCTGGTGGCAGCTTTGGGCGGTTGGGCTGCGCATTTCAGCGGCGAAGAGGCGGAAGAGCGCGTGGAATCGCTGGAATGGGCCGACCACGACCTGATCCACGAACACGAAGAAGTGGCCGAAGTCACCCACCTGTGGGTCATTGGGCTGACAACCGTTGCGCTGCTGGGACTTTTCTTTGGCGAGCACGAACGCTGGGGCAAACCCCTGCGCTGGACCGTTGTGTTTCTGGCAACAATGACCACCTTCGCCGGCGCGTACACCGCGAACTACGGGGGCAAAATTCGCCACACCGAGTTGCGTGCTGCGCCCCCAGGAGCCGAATCTTCTGCACGTGAATCCGCGGGCGACGAACCGTCCTCGGAAGAAGACCACGCGTCCGGCGACCACGGCGGCCACTAAAAGCACACCGAACACACTTAACAAAAACCGCGGGAAAACCGCGCAGCGCGTAGGATCCTTGCACGAAGCGCGCACAAACAAAGCGTCCAGCCCCCCCCCCGCCTCACCCCACCTGCCATGTCTGCTACTTCTCCTTGGGACGACCGCTATTCCTCCCCAGAATTTATCTACGGAACCCAACCCAATGCCTTTTTGCGCGAGGAACTGGCGTCTTTGGCTCCCGGAAAAGCCCTCTTCGTTTTTGAAGGGGAAGGCCGAA
>JBIIBX010000079.1:0-6962 GCA_044239185.1 Schleiferiaceae bacterium
CTACAGCTTGGCTAATGGAATAGAACTGGGAGCGGTCCACGTACCGGAACGGGTAGTGCTGCAGCAAGTCGCCCACGGTGCGCATGCCCAGTTCTCCGGCCAGCAGGGCCGCACGCTGGGGTCCTACGCCTTTGAGAAATTCCAGGGGGCTGTCCCACATGCTCGAAGCCATGCTCAAAAATAGGCGTTACATTCGCGTTGTTGTGAATCGGATGGGAAACTTCGACGGAAAATGGGCCCGGTGGGCGGTGGACGCCTTGCTGATGGGCGCCTCCTTTGCTTTGGCACTGGCCCTTCGCTTTGGCGACTTGGACACCCAGAACCCGGTTTACTTTGACTTTTACGTGCAAATGGGCGTGGTTCAGGCCCTGGTCTGGGGGCTTTTGTCCCAGTCGCGCGGGCTTCTGCTGTACCAGTGGGAGCCGGGCTGGGGCTGGAAGGATGCCAGTCTCCCGTTTTTGCGCATTTTGGGGCTGCACATTGCGGTGACGGCCCTGCTGTTGGTAGCGCTGAAGTTTACCCTTTTTTCCCGGTGGTTTTGGGCCTTGCATTTTCTGTTGTTCACGGTGTTGGCAGCGGGATGGCGCGCGTTTGCATTGCAGCGGCTGCGCCGCCGATGGAGCGACCCCCAATGGGCCCGGCCCATTTGGTTGGTGGGCGACGGCCATGCCGCCCAGCGTTTCGCCGCCACCGCGGATGCCCGTCCCGACTGGGGCCTGCGCCTGGACCGTCGGGTGGTAGAATCCGTTGAATTCCGTGACGGCTGCCCGGTCTTGCCGCTGGACGACAAACCCTACGCCCTGTACTGCGCCTTACCGGGTGGGCATCCCGACGTTCCCCGCTGGCTCCGTTGGGCCGAAAACGAAGGCATCCGTTTCCGCTATTTGCCCGACCTGGGCGAATGGGGTTCCCGCCGGGCAGTTCTCCACACGGAATCGGGGTTTCCAACCGTCCAATTGCGCCCCGAACCGCTGGCGCAGCCGTTGGCCCGTTTGGCCAAACGGGTGCTGGACGTGGTTGTTTCCACCATTGCCTTGGTACTGGTCGGCTGGTGGCTCATTCCCCTTGCGGCGGTCGCGCTTCAAGTCGAGAGCCGAGGTCCGGTCTTTTTTAGGCAAGTGCGGCACGGCTACGGCGGCCAAGCGTTTGTGCTCTGGAAGCTCCGAACCATGCGGCCCCACGCGGACGAACACACCAAGGAAACGGCTCCGGACGACCCCCGCATCACCCGCGTAGGGCGGTGGATGCGCCGCCTGGCCATCGACGAATTCCCGCAGTTCGCGCAGGTGTGGTGGGGCACCCTCAGCTTGGTGGGCCCCCGTCCGCACATGGTGGCCCAAACCCCCGAATTTCAGCGCCGCGTTGCCCATTACGCCCTTCGGCATTGGGTGAAGCCGGGTCTGACCGGACTGGCCCAAGTTCGCGGCTACCGCGGAGACTCCTCGGACCAGTACCTCCTGGACAAGCGCATTGAAGCCGACCTCTACTACGTGGAAAATGCCAGCGTACTGCTGGATCTGCAAATTCTGATTGAGACGGGCTGGTGGTGGGTCACCGGGCGCGGAGGCGCTCAAAAGCCCGGGCGTAGCCCGCAATGACGTCGTCCCAGCGGTAGTCTGCTAGGCGAATGCCGTGGTCCGCAGGCACTGCGTTGGCGTGTTCCCAGGCCGATTGCACTTCTTTGGCGCTGGAAAAATAAGCGGCATCGTTCCGCAGCACCCCGTGGTTGAAGGGATTTCGGTGGGCTGCAATTCGGCAGCCGGAGGCCATGGCCTGCAGCAATCCGGGGTTGGTACCGCCCACCGAGTGTCCGTGGTAATAGAGCCGGCAGTGCTGGCGCAAGGTTTCCACGTCGATGGGGTCAAACAAGGCATCCAGCCAGTGGATGGTAGGGATGTCCGCAAATTGGGCGCGCAGCTTTTGACCGTAGGGGGTGGTCCAGTCGGCAACAGCGACCAAGGGGATGGAGGCAGCAGCGGCTCCTTGGAGCACCATTTCCCAGTGGTTTTCGGGCACCGCTCGGGAGAGGGCCAGGGCATAGGTGCCGGCGGTCAAGTTCCATTTTTGGAGCCCCTCTTCGGAGCAGGGGGCAGGGAGGTGGGCCCCGTAGGCCAATTCGACGCGGGCCTTGCCGGGGTAGTGTTTTTGGACGTAGTCCATGAGCGCGGGGTGGTCGGCCACCACGGTGTCCGAAGCTTCCACCGCCCACCGTTCTTGCCACCGCAAAAACCGACGAACCCACGGTCCGTATTTCCCGCGTTTCCACTCCAATCCGTCCAGATGCACCAAGACCAGGGGTTTTCTGAGGAATCCCAAGCTTCGCAGGGCGTTTAGCCAAAAGCCGCTGGACGTCGTCCCCAACGCCAGCAGCACGTCGGGCCGAAGGCGTTCCGCATGCAGCAGCGACAAGGCGTCGTACACCAACTGACCGGCAGAACCCCAGCGGGGCTCGGGGTCCCAGCGCACCACGCGGTGAATTCCCTGCCACAGAGGCGACGGGTCGGGATGGGTGGATGAGGTGTACACCCACACCTCGTGCCCGCGTTCCCGAAGGCCCAAAGCCAAATGTTCCGCCAATTCTTCAAAACCTCCGTAGCGGTTGGGAATGCCGCGGCATCCTTGGATGGCAATCCGCAGCGGCTGCGTCAATTGGTGGTAGTGGGGGAGCAAAGCGTGGGCCACGGCCTCCCAGGTTTGTTGCCGGGCGTATGCATTGCCGTCCGGCGATTCCTCCCGGCGCAAGGCTTTCTCCACGGCTCCCGCCAATCCATCCGGAGAAGGGTGGCCCCAGGTCACGTAGGGTTTGAGCAGATCGGAACTCTCGGCTTGGGTGGTGAGCACTACCCGGCACCCTGCGGCCAGACCCTCCAAAGCCGTCAAGCCGTAGGTTTCAAACAGGGACGGGACGACGACGCCCACGGCTTGTTTGTAGCGCTGGCCCAGGTCTTGGGCGTCCAACCCGCCCGGATGCCAGTGAATTTCCGCACCTGCCGCGCGGGCAGCAGCAATTTGGCGGGCAAAGGTCCGGCCGTACGCCGCGTGGTTGGGGGCAATTTCCCCCACAAAGGTCAGGGGGCCAACGTCAAGGCCTCGTTTGGCCAACAGGCCCCAAGCAGCGGCCAAGGCCGCTTGGTTTTTGATTCCTTCAATGCGGCCCACGCAGACCCATCCGTGTCGTTTTTTAGGATGCAAGGACTCTTGGTACGTCGGGCTCAGCAAAGACGGCCATACCCCCGGGCCAATGGGTTCGATTTTTCCTGCGGTCCCCGGAAAGGCCTGCTCAATCCGACGGGCTTCGCGCGGGGTGGTCGGGATGATTTTTTGGGCGCGGTCCAACGCGCGTTGCTGGGCTCCTTTCCACCCGTAGCGGACCACGGCCCAAGGAATCCACCGGTCTTTGCCCAGCAACGCCTTGGCAACGGCCTTGATCCCCTCCCAAGGCAAGGGAAGTCCTAAAAATCGCTGGCGGTCAAAGGCGCTGTAGTCCACCCACAGCGGAGAGAAGACCACGGGAATGTCCCCGGTCCACGGCAACAAGGCCCATGCATCTTGGGGCCGTCCCAGGTTCCACAGGTGAACCGCATGGACCTGTCCTTCCCGCAGCAGTTTGATGGCCTGCCGGCGGTCTGCGACCACGTCCACGGCAACGCCCAGGTTCCGCAAAGCCTGCGCCGTTTGGTCGACTTGCACGGTATCTCCCCCGCGAATGCGCCACAAATGGGGCCGAACAAAAAACAGGACTCTCACAGACCTCGAATTTACGCGAACGGCGGTACATTTGACAAAACAAAAAAAGCCATGGCCTTCCCCAAATTTCTGGTAGGTGACAACACCGACCAACCCGAAAGCGTCTACATCATCCACACCGAGTATCCCCGGTTTATTTTGGACCTGGATACCGACGAAATCGAGTGGCTCGACGATTTGGAATCCGAGAACGAGGAAGAGACCACGTCGGAAATGGCAGCCCTCATCGAACAAGCCGAAACGTTCTACCAACGCGAGGTGGACCGGTACGAGGCAATGGAGTGAGCCGCATGCAGCACGCCGCCTCCAAAAAGAAGAATCACCGGGGGGCGTCCAGCGGAGGTTTTTCGGAATTCTTGTCCAGCAGCAAGGTCAACCTGGCCCTGGCTATTCCTGTCGTTGTGGGCCAATTGGGCCACATCGCCACCGGGGTAGCAGACAGCATCATGGTGGGCCAGCTCGGAACCATTCCCTTGGCGGCGGTTTCTTTTGCAAACAGCTTTTTGGCCCTGCCGTTGGTGCTCGGTATTGGCATTTCCTACGGTTTGACCCCGTTGGTGGCCCGTGCCATGGGGCAAGGAAAGCACGCAAAGACCGGTCGCCTGTTAAAGAATTCCTTGTGGATCAACGGGGTCCTCGGCGCCGCCCTGGCCTTGCTTACCTTGGCCGTTCCGGCAGCGGGGGCGTGGCTGGGCCAGCCGCAGGACGTCATGGACACGGCTACGGGATACGTCAATGTGGTCGGCTTTTCGCTCTTTCCGTTGATGCTTTTCATGTCCTACAAGCAATTTTCTGAAGGACGCGGGAACACCGTTATGGCCACGCGAATTTCGTTGCTTGGAAACGGATTGAATGTTGGACTCAATTACGTTCTGATTTACGGCCTGTGGGGCATGCCCGAAATGGGCATGACCGGCGCAGGGGTGGCTACGGCCATTTCGCGGATCTTCATGGCGGCTGCATTGGCGTGGTCCATCCACCGCGCCCCGTCGTTTCAGGAGTCCTTGGCCGGTTTTCACGAAGCGCCGCCAAGAAAGAAACCCATGGCTGCCATCTTGAAGCTTGGCGTGCCTACGGCGCTGCAGTACCTCTTTGAAGTGGGCGCCTTTGCCGCATCCGCATGGATCATTGGCACCACGGGTGCCATTCCCCTGGCCGCCCACCAAATCGCCATCAATTTGGCCAGTATCAGCTACATGGCGGCTTCCGGTTTTGGTGCCGCTGCCACCATTCGGGTGGGGCAATTCCTGGGTCAAAACAAGCCGCGCGAGGCCCAGTCGGCCGCCACCAACCTCTTTGTTCTCACTTTAGGATTCATGGCCCTTGCCGGAGTTGCATTCTTCCTGGGAAAAGAATGGTTGCCGTCCCTGTACAACGAACACCCCGGTACCATTGCTGCTGCCTCGCAGCTGTTGCTGGTGGCTGTCTTTTTCCAACTGTCCGACGGCGTCCAAGTCACGGCGCTGGGCGCGTTGCGCGGCCTCGGAGACGTCCGCATCCCCACCTGGTCCACCTTTGTGGTCTATTTTGGCATTACCCTTCCCTTGGCTTATTTCGCCGCAAAGCATTGGGGCATGGGGGCTTTGGGCGTGTGGCAAGCGTTGGCCCTGGGACTCACGCTATCTGCCGGATTCCTGACGTACCGGTTTTACCGGGTGCTCAAGACCAAGTAAAGGCTAATTCGCTGCCGAATCCCCGTTGCCCCGTTCAAAAACGGACGCACACGTTCCAAATTATTAGGCGTACTGCTCGATGTCTTCCTCCTCGATGGTGGTGCCGCACAAAATGTACAGGCGTTCCACCACGTTCCGAAGCTGGCGGATGTTCCCACTCCAAGACCGACGCTGCAGGGCTTTCAGGGCTTTGTCGGTAAATGTTTTTGCGGCGAATCCGCTTTCCGACGTCAGCAATCCACCAAAATGCGCCGCCAATTCGGGAATGTCTTCCTTTCGATCGTCCAGGCCTGGGACCTGGATCACAATCACGCTGAGCCGGTGGTAGAGGTCCTCCCGGAACCGGCCTTCCGCCATTTCCTTTTCCAGGTTTTTGTTGGTGGCGGCCAGCACCCGCACATTGACAACAATGGCTTTGTCGGAACCGACGGGGGTGATGGTGTTTTCTTGCAAGGCGCGCAGCACCTTGGCTTGGGCAGACAAACTCATGTCGCCAATTTCGTCCAGGAAGAGCGTGCCCTCGTGGGCCAACTCGAATTTTCCCTTGCGGTCTTTCACGGCCGACGTAAAGGCGCCTTTGGTATGTCCAAACAGTTCGCTTTCAATCAATTCCGACGGTATGGCAGCGCAGTTGACCTCGATTAGCGGCATTTTGGACCGTGCGCTGGCTTCGTGAATCCGGTGGGCCACAATTTCCTTTCCGCTGCCGTTGGGCCCAGTAATCAACACCCGGGCATCCGTGGGGGCCACTTTGTCCACCATTTGGCGGATCGCGGTCAATGCCTCCGACGCGCCCACCATTTGGTATTTGGAGGTGATTTTTTTGCGCAAGGTTTTGTTCTCCGTGACCAGTCGGCCGCGGTCCAGCGCCTGGCGAATGGTTTGGACCAATCGGTTCAAATCCGGCGGCTTGGAAATGTAGTCAAAGGCCCCTTTGCGCAGGCAGGATACCGCCGTGTCCAAATCTCCATGTCCGGAAATCATCACCACCGGGGTTTCGGGCGCATGGGCAACGGCAAAGTCCAACACCTCAATGCCGTCTTTCAGGGGCATTTTGATGTCGCACAAGACCAGGTCAAAGACCCCGGTGCTCAAGGCGTCAATGGCTTCTTGGCCGTTCTCGGCCTCTGCCACCACGTGTGCCTTGTCTTCCGTCAGCAAGATGTTCCGGAGCACATTGCGGATGGCTTTTTCGTCTTCTACCAGGAGGATGCGGGCCATTTGTTGGGGTTTTGAAGGAGGGACAACCACACGCCCTCTTTGAGCGCAAAGGTACTGAGTCCTAACGGACGAGACTCAGGAAGTTGGGCCAGCACGGGCAGGATTTGCAACGGGCTGAGATGGAGGGTGTCCGCCCGCATGGGCACCATTCCCGGCAGGGACAGGCGTTCTTCCACGGTGGTGGTCAAAAGCGATTCGCACAAAGGGACAAAGGCGTCCACCGGCCATTCCGCGCGGTTTTGGCCCGGGGCCAGTGGCGGTTGGTTGTTTGCGAGGGCCCAGACGTCGAACAAGGTGTCAAAGGACCCCGACGAGCCAATA
>JBIIBX010000049.1:0-9380 GCA_044239185.1 Schleiferiaceae bacterium
ACCGTTACAGGCCTCTCTGTGGAGCTTGGTGAACGGGTGGTCGGTACGGCGCAAATGGCCGGAACGGAATTGATGCGCATTGCCCAGTTGGAGACCATGGAAGTGGTCGTGGACGTGAACGAAAACGACATTGTCAAGGTAAAAATGGGAGACACGGCCTTGGTGCAAGTGGACGCCTACATGGGTCGGGAGTTTAAAGCGTTGGTGACGGAAATTGGCGGCGCTGCGAAGCGTTCGGCCGTTTCGGGCGTGGACCAGGTGACCAATTTTGAAGTGGTAATGACCTTGTTGCCTGCATCGTATGCAGACTTGGTTAAGGCGGGCAATGCACAACCGCTGCGTCCCGGAATGACGGCGACGGTGGACATCCAAACGGCGCGTGCTTGGAACGTACCGGCGGTACCCATCCAGGCAGTCACTACCCGCGAAGATTCGGCCACCGGTAAGCAGCGCGAAGTCGTGTTCCTTTACCAGGAGGGGAAGGCTATTCAGCACCCCGTTGTGGTGGGCATTCAAGACGATCGGTTCATTCAGATTTCCGATGGGCTGAAACCCAAGACGGAGTTGATTGTGGGCCCGTACGACCAGGTTTCCTCTGAGTTGCAGGACGGCAAAGCAGTTAAAAAGCAAGACCGCCCGTCGGTTGGAGCGGTGGTTGTGTCCAAGAAAAAATGACCCGACCCCCAGAGCAGAGCTTTGAGGTGAACGCGCATCCCGACCTGTTGCTGTACCTGGAGTCCTCCACGGCCTTGTGTGCCGTGGGGGTGGTGCATGCCGACGAAGGCACGTTGCTGTGGCACCGTGCCGAGCGGGCGGAATCCGGATTTTTACACGCGGAGCGGTTGCATGTGTTGATTGAGGAGGCCCTTCAGGCTTTTTCCGGTTTTTCGTGGCAAGCAATTGCCGTAGGATCGGGCCCGGGTTCGTACACCGGACTGCGCATTGGTGCGGCTTCAGCAAAAGGGCTGTGTATGGCTTTGGGCGTTCCCTTGGTGGCCGTGCCAACTTTGGAGTCGCTGGCCGCTGGCGCCCGATTGGCCCGCGCTGAGGAAGCGCCGTTGCGCATTTTTGCCGCCGTGGATGCCCGGCGGTTGGAGGTCTACGGAGCTTTTTTTGATGCAGACGGGCGTCGACAAACCCCGGACGACGCGTGGATTTTCCCGGACCGTGCAGCAGACTTGGGCGACCAACCCCTTTTGGTGGTTGGGGACGGGGCCGAGAAACTGTCCGAATGGATGCCTGCCGGAAGCGTTTGTTTGGGATCTATGGACCCGGAACGCTGGTTGACAGGGTCTGCTTTGTGTGCCTTTTCCCGGTGGAAGGACGGCCACGTAGAATCGCTGGAGCGATTTTCGCCCAATTACCTCAAAGAAGCGGCGGCCAAAAAGGCCTCCCAATCGGTATAAGGAGCCGAACACCGGTTGGCCGTGCACTGCGTGGCCCACGGGGCTTGTTCGCTCTCCACCAGTACGACGGGGTCTTCCGGTCGAAGCAGACCCAGGTCGTCTGCGCGTTTTCGCCAAGCCTGCGCTTGGCTGCCACCGAACGTCCATGCGCTCCGTTGTGTTTTCTCGGACAAGGGCTCCAGGGCGGTCCACAGGCCAAGCCAGTGGGTGTGGCTGCCGGGGTGTTCGGCGGTTAGACCTTTTGCCGACGCCAGTCGGGCTTGGGCCGCTTGGATTTTTTCAAAATTACCGGTGCACAGTCCCACGTGCAGGAGCAATTCGGTGAGCAGGGCGTTGGCGGAAGGCAACACGCTGTCTTCCATTTCAATGGCCTCCACAAACGGACGGTCGGCGGAAAGATGCGACGTAGACGCTTGTCCTTGTGGCAGGTGGGGGAAGTCGTTCAGGGCTCGGATGAGCCAGGCCTCTGCCAAAGCCAGCCAAGCGTCGGAGTCTCCCAAAGCGGCCAAATGCAAAAAGGCATGGCCCGCGAGCACCAGGTCTTCCAATTGGGCAAGGGGGCTGGGAGCTGCAGGGCTGTAGCAAATTCGGTTGGGCGGGGTGGCTTTGATTTTCTCCAGGGGATGAGCAGGTCCTTCTGCAGGGAAAAAGGCGGAAGCCAGCCGGTTGCCCAATTCGAGGGCACGTTGCTTGGCGGCATCGGGGTTTTGCCCCCATCGGGCGGCATGGGCCCATGCGGTTACCGCCAACGCGTTCCAGCCTAAGAGGGCTTTGGGGTCTTGGAATGGCGGGATGCGTTTGGACCGGGCGTGCTGCAAGTCGCGGCGGTCTTCCGGGGACAGGGCCACCTCGTGCAAAATCCAGCGCCCTTCCCAGGCGGTGCCTCCGGCGGCGCGGAGTTTTTGCAGAAGGACTTCGGCGCGGTCGGTTCCCAAAACGGTGCGGAATTCGTCTTCGGGCCACGTATAGTAGTGGCCTTCGTGCCCCTCCGAATCGGCGTCCCAGCCCGCTCCGTACAATCCGTTGGGTTGCAGCAGGTGGGAATCGAGAAAGGCCAGAGTCTGTGCGGCAGCTTGTTTCAACACCTCCGATGTTTGCCGTCCCCACTCCGGATAATAAGCCAGCGGATGCCGCGCCAAGGCCGACGTCCCCAGGCACGCGGTGGCGTATTGGGCGTTGTCGTAGAGCATTTTTTCGAAATGCGGGATGCGTTTGCTCGGTTCGGTGGCGTAGCGCATCAGGCCGCCATCCAGGCAGTCGTAGGTGCCGCTGCGGTGCCAGGCCAGGAGGGTTTCTCCGGCGTGGTGCAGGGCGGCGGGCCATTCCAGGTGCAACGCGGTGTGCGCCGTTTGAAGCCATTCGTCGGGCAGAGGGAAGGGTTGGGGCCGTCGGTGCCCAAATCGCTCGCCGTCCCATCCCTTGGCCACGCGGTCCCACAGTTCTTCCGGGGAGGGCAACGACTCGGCGGGGGAAGGGTCGGGGAGGGAGGAGGAGCGCAAGACGGTTTCTACCTGGTGGGCAAAGTGTTCCGCGTCCGCGGGTTGCTCTTTCTGGATCGTTTTGATGCGGTCCAAGAGGGCCAGCCATTGGTCCAGGGGCAGGTAGGTACCGGCCCAAAGGGGTCTGCCGTCGGGAAGGGCGATCGCATTGAGCGGCCATCCTCCCTGGCCGTTCATGGCCAACGCGGCTTGCATGTAGGTGTGGTCAATGTCTGGCCGTTCTTCGCGGTCCACTTTGATGCACACAAAGTCGGCCATCGCAAGGGCCGCCTCTTCTTTTTCAAAAACATCGCGCTCCATGGCGTGGCACCAGTGGCAGGTGGAATAGCCAATGGACACGACCACCCACTTTCCTTCGGCGGCCGCGGTTTCCCAGGCTTCGTTGGACCACGGCCACCACGCCACGGGATTGTTTGCGTGCTGCTGGAGGTACGCGCTGGCGCTGTTTTGGAGGCGGTTGGGCATTTAAAATTAATTCATTGTTAACGAAATCGTCGGTTCCGGGGTTTAACTTCGCCGACTATGGACATGTACTTGATTCTCGTGCTTATTTTGGCGGTTTTGGCAGCCATTGACCTGACCGTAGGGGTAAGCAATGACGCGGTAAATTTTTTGAATTCGGCTCAGGGCTCAAAGGTAGCGAGCATGCGCACCATTCTCGTTGTAGCGAGTTTGGGCGTTCTCTTGGGTACGCTTTCCTCCTCGGGCATGATGGAGGTTGCACGCAAAGGGGTGTTTGATCCTGCGTTTTTCACGTTCACGGACATCATGTGGGTCTTCTTGGCCGTTATGTTCACCGATGTTTTGCTACTGGATTACTTCAACGGGAAGGGTTTGCCCACTTCAACGACCGTTTCGTTGGTCTTTGGTTTGTTGGGCGCAGGAACCGTTGTTGCCATTCTGGTAGCCCATTCAAAGGGCTTGGGCTGGGACGGGGTGGGTCAGGCCATGAAGTTTGACGAAGCCTCGAAAATTGTTTCCAGTATTTTTTCCTCGGTTGTCTTTTCCTTCGTTGGAGGTTTATTGGTTCAGTGGGTGTGGCGTTTGGCTTTCACCTTTCAATGGCAAAAAACATTGCGCCACTTTGGGGGGGTATTCAGCGGACTGGTAGGAACGTTTATTGTACACTTTTTATTGGTCAAAGGAGCGGAAGGCTCTTCGCTTTTGAGCCCGACTCAGTTGGAATGGTTGCACCAGAACGACATGTTGATCAACGGAGTCGTTTTTGTTTTGATGAGCATTGCTGCCCAGGCCATGATTCAGTTTGGGAAAGTTAATCCCCTGAAGTACGTTGTGCTGTTGGGTACATTTAGTTTGGCCATGGCCTTTGCCGGCAACGATTTGGTGAACTTTATCGGCGTTGGGGTAGGAGGTTGGTTGGCCTACAACCAGTTGATGGCGTCGGGTATGGACCCTTCCTCTTTTTACATGGGGGGCCTTGCAGAGAAAGTGCAAACCCCAACCTTGATTTTATTGGCATGCGGTGTGGTTATGATCATAACGCTTTGGAAAAGTGCCAAAGCGCGTAAGGTCAGCGAGACCGAAATTAACCTGAGCAGCCAAGAAGAAGGAACCGAGTCGTTTACGTCCAACAGCATGTCCCGCGGAATCGTTGGCTTGACCATAACCCTTTCTCGTTCGTTTGCTTTTTTAAACTCCGACTCAGTTCGCTCTTTTGTAGAAAAGCGATTTGAAAAGGTGGAAGTGGAAAACGGGCACGCCTTTGACTTGGTCCGTGCTTCGGTCAATCTGTTGGTGGCGTCGGTGTTGATTGCATACGCGACGTCCCTCCAGCTTCCTTTGTCCACGACGTACGTCACCTTCATGGTGGCCATGGGTTCTTCCTTGGCAGACCGCGCCTGGGGCCGGGATACCGCCGTGTACCGAATCAGCGGAGTTTTGACGGTTGTGGTGGGCTGGTTAATCACCGCCGTTGCCGCATTCTTGGCAGCCGCTACCCTGGCATTGTTGATGTACTACGGCCAGTTTTGGATGACGGTTGCCTTGTTTTTGTTGACCCTGTACGTTCTTTGGAAGAGCCATGTCGATTTCAAGAAAGAGCGTGATTTGGAACAGGCAGGGGAGGGTGAATCCATGGATGCAGAAATCAGCGCCTTGGTTCAATCGGCCCAGTCTTCCGTAGTAGAGTCCATCAAAGGGGTGAGAAAGGCCATTTCCGTTAGTTCGCGTGCTTTGATTGGCCAAAATGTCGATATCGTTACGCGGGCTTACAAAAATTCCAAGTTGAGTCTGGTTGGAAGGGAAAAGCTGGCATTGCGCATGGCCAAAGGAGTTCGGCGCATGGGGCCAAGTAGAACGGAAGGCGGGGTTCTGTACCTATCCATTTACGATTTGACTTTGGATTTGGAGCGGTGCACTTCGAACTATGTGGATGCCATCCGCTACCATTTGTCCAACCACCACAGTTTGCCGCATCGTTCCTTTATGGAAGGGTTGATGGACCTGAATAAGTCTTTTGTCGATTATTTGGACGGCCTCGAAGAGGTGTTCGAAGGCAAGAAAAACCTCGAGGACCTCTACACTGCAAAGCGGGATTTGCTTTTGGAGATTCAGAAATCTACGGCAGCCCAAGTGACACTCATCCAAAGCCAAGAAGTAGGTGGGCGGGTTGGCATGTTGCAGTCCCAATTGCTTTTTGAGATGCGCGACCTGGTGGCCATTTCCTTCCGGTTGGCCAAGGCGGTGAACCAAATCAAGGCAATTCATTAACACGGGGGGCAACCGGGAGTAAATCCCGGAGCACCTCCACGGCCGGACTTTCTTCCTGAGGAAGATTTACCCGACTTTTGTCAAGAAGGTGTAGAACCAAGGAATGGTCTCAATCCCTTTGCGGTAGTTGGCCAGGCCGTAGTGCTCGTTGGGCGAGTGGATGGCGTCGGAGTCGTAGCCAAACCCCATCAGGATGCTTTTGGCGTTGAGCTCTTTTTCGAAGAGGGCTACAATGGGAATGGATCCACCGCTGCGCACGGGTACCGGTTCTTTGCCAAACGTTTGGGCCACCGCGCGGTGCGCGGCGAGGTAACCGGGATGGTCCGGCGGGCACACGTAGGCCCAGCCCCCGTGGTGAGGCGTAACACGCACGCGGGTGCCTTTTGGGGCGTTGTTCTCCAGGTGACTCTGGAACAAGTCCGCAATGTGCTCCGGATCTTGGTTGGGAACCAACCGCATGGAAATTTTCGCAAAGGCTTTGGACGGAATCACGGTTTTGGCGCCTTCGCCGGTGTAACCGCCCCACAGGCCATTGACGTCCAGGGTGGGTCGAATTCCGGCCCGTTCCAAGGTGGTGTAACCGGTTTCACCCACCACGTCGGTGAGGTCCAAGGCGGCTTTGTAGGCGTCCAGGTCAAAGGGAGCTCGGCCCAAATCTGCGCGTGTGGCAGGGTCCAGGTCTTCTACGGCGTCGTAAAATCCGGGAAGTGCGACTTTCCCGTTTTCGTCGTGCAGGGAGGCGATCAACTGGGCCAGGGCATTGAGCGGATTGGCTACGGCTCCGCCGTACAGGCCAGAATGGAGGTCCCGGTTGGGTCCCGTCAGTTCCACTTCCATGTAGGCCAGGCCGCGCAGTCCGGTGGTGATACTGGGCACGCCGGGGGCCAGCATGCCGGTGTCAGAAATCAGAATGACGTCGCAGGCAAGCTTGGCGCGGTTGCGCTCCACAAACCACGCCAAATTCGCAGAACCCACTTCCTCTTCGCCTTCGATCATGAATTTGACGTTGCAGGGCAGGGGACCTTGGGCCAGCATGGCCTCAATGGCCTTCACATGCATGAAAAACTGCCCCTTGTCGTCGCAGGCTCCCCGCGCGAACAAGGCGCCTTCCGGATGGATGGGGGTGGTGCGCACGGTGGGTTCAAAAGGAGGCGTCTCCCACAATTCCAAAGGATCCGCCGGTTGGACGTCGTAATGGCCGTATACCAGTACCGTGGGCAGCCCTTCGCCGGCCACGTATTCGGCGTACACCACGGGGTACCCGGGGGTGGTGCAAACTTCTACACCGGCCAAGCCGATTTTCTGCAAATGGTCCGCCACCACCTGCGCGGTTTGGCGCACAGCATCGGCATACGCGGGGTCGGCGCTCACGCTGGGAAGGCGCAGCAATTCTTTGAGTTCGTCGGTAAATCGGTCAAAGTGGGTGTTTAAATACGGCCGGACATCCATGGTTCAGAGGTTTACACGAAGGTACCGCAGCCAAGGGGAATTCCCTATATTTGGAAGATGATCTCCAAGCGACTGATCGCCTGCACGTTGGCCTTATTGGGCGCGGGAATGGTTTTCCCGGCGTGGGCGCAAAATATTTCCGTGAATTCCACGGCGCCCCGCAACAACCCCCAGTGGCTGGCGCAGAATGTATTGGTGGGCCCCAATTTCTCCTTGCTCCCCATGCCCATTAACCTGGCGAACAACATGTTCCTCAACCAGGGCCCCAGTCCCCAAATTGGAAAATTCACCTTCCCTGCACACAATTCCAACTTCGGTTTGGACAGCGGCATTGTCATGGTTACGGGCGGCGCAAACGACGTGGTTCCAGGCCAAACGGGGGCAACGGGCAACGGAGCCTCCCTTTCGGCCAATTTGCTGACGGTTTTGTCGGCCATTGGAAGTTCCCAGACCTCCCTCAACGACAAGGCGCAAATCATGTTTTCGTTCATTGCGCCCGGAGATTCGGTCAAGTTCGACTATGTATTCGCCTCCAACGAGTACGCGGGCTATACCTGCACGCAGTACAACGACGCCTTTGGATTTTTCCTTATCGGAAAAGGCATCAACGGGGCAAGCAACAACGTCATTGACACGGTCAACTTGGCGAAAATTCCCGGAACCAACGTGCCGGTGGCGGTGAATACCATCAACGGAGGCGCCCCAACCGGAGGCGGCTCAGTGGCCACCTGTTTGGCTGCCAACCCCAATTTTGTGGCGCATTCGGTGTATTTCAACAACAACGTGGCCGCCGCAGGGATCAGCACCGGCTATTCCGGGTTTACCGACGTTTTCACCGCCAAAGCCCGCGTCCAATGCGGTCAGCTCTACACCATCAAGATGATTATCGCCGACGTAGCCGACGGTTCGTTGAATTCCGCCGTCTTCTTGGGCGCGCGTTCCTTTGAGTTGCCCACCATCACCCTGTCTCGCTCCACCAACGCCGGCAATTCGTTTTCGGACACCAACGTGGTAGAGGGGTGCAAAGCCTCTGGCCTGATCATCGAACGCAAGGGAGCCACCACGGACACCATGAATATTGCGTTTACGCAGAACCAGGGCACTGCCCAGCCCGGCGTGGATTTTACGCCGCTGCCCAGCGTAGTCACTTTGCTGCCCGGCCAGACGCGGGATACCGTGTGGATTCAAGCTTTTGACGACGGCGTGGCCGAAGGTCCGGAAATCATCCAGTTGGTGATGCAGCCCGTAAGCACCTTTTGTGCAGACTATCCCTCCAAAATTGTGCGCTACCGCATCCGGGACAAAGTGAACCCCACCGTTTCGATTGCCTTGCAAGCCGGCAACGACACCCTCCAATGCCCCGGCGACCAAGCCACCTTTGTGGGCACAGTCACGGGCGGCGAAGGCGTGGTCAAGTCTTGGTGGAACACGGACACCACCGGTGGAAACCAGTTGGTAGTCGCCCCCACCACCCAGACCACCTACTACTTCTACGCCCAAGACGAGTGCATGGGCGCAACGGTGGTAGACTCCATTACCGTGTACTTTCAACCGGTGGACACCCTGAAAACCATTCCCGCTTCCACCGTCATCTGCCCCGGCGCCGTGGTGAAAATCGGCAATACCGGCTACGTGGGCGGCGCGTACTCCAGTATTTTGTGGGAAACGGGTCAAAACACGGACAGCATCAGCGTTTCGCCTGCCACCACCCGGTACTACAAATACACCCTCACCGGCGACTGCGGCTTCACCCGGACCGACTCGGTGTGGGTGCAGGTCATGCCCGTGCCCAATGCTTCTTACGGATACAACGTGGACGGCATCAACCCGCTCAAAGTGCGCTTCCAAAACCTGGCCACGCCGCACAGCACCTGGAGTTGGAATTTTGGCGACGGGACCCCGGTCAACACCACCGATGCCAACCCCATCCACACCTACGCCATCCCCGGCCGCTACAACGTGACCCTGGTCATTACGGACACCCTGGGCTGCTCCGACGCCATCACCCTGGAAGTCGTGGTGCAAATGGACTACTACTTCTATGTTCCCACCGGCTTCACCCCCAACGGAGACAGGGTGAACGACTACTTCTTGGTGAAGGGCATCGGCATTGAAGGCATGGAGCTGCAAATCTTCAACCGCTGGGGCAACGTCATCTACACCTCCACGGACATCACCCAAGGGTGGGACGGCACCTTTGGCGGTGAGCCCGCGCAAGACGGGGTGTACTCGTACCGGGTGTTGCTTCACCTGCCGCTGGGCAAGAAAGCCGAGGAGACGGGGGTGTTTACGCTGT